>JAWOHT010000045.1:0-6204 GCA_046485045.1 Bacteroidales bacterium | reverse complement strand
ATAGAAAGTTCCAGCATTCGTTTAATAGGTTTAGCTGCTTTATCAATAATATCCTGACTAAGTTTTATTTCAAACTTTTCATCCCTCAGGCTGGCATAGATTTTTGGCAGGTTATGCAATTTCATGTATTTGCAATTGTTGCAACCACAGGTTGAGTCAATTGGCGGGGCAGGAATGAACTCTTTGTGTGGATTAAGTTTCCGCATCTGGTGAAGGATTCCCGATTCGGTAGCAACAATAAATTTTTTACCCGGGTCTTGTTGTGTAAAATTCAGCAATGCTGAAGTTGAACCCACAAAATCTGATGCAATAAGCAAAGGACGCTGACATTCTGGATGGGCGATTAGTTTGGCGTCGGGATGTTCTTCACGTAAAGCCATAATTTTCTCCAGTGAAAATTCTTCATGCACATGGCATGCTCCGTCCCATAAAACCATATTTCTGCCGGTGATGCTGTTCAGGTAATTACCAAGATTGCGGTCAGGAGCAAATATGATGGGTTGGGTTTCGGGAATACTTTTTATAATCTGAAGTGCATTGGTTGATGTACAGGTAATATCCGTCAGCGCTTTGATTTCGGCTGTTGTATTTACATAAGTTACTACAATATGATCGGGATACCGGTCACAGAATTTCTTAAATTCATCTGCAGGACATGACGCTGCAAGCGAACATCCTGCGCCCAAATCGGGCAGTAAAACTTTTTTTTCAGGCGATAGTATCTTTGCCGTCTCTGCCATAAAATGCACCCCTGCAAACACAATGATATCGGCATCGGTATCAGCAGACTTTCTTGACAGGTCGAGGCTGTCGCCAACAAAATCAGCAATATCCTGTATCTCAGGTTCCTGATAATAATGAGCCAGGATCACTGCATTTTTCTCTTTTCTTAATTCAATGATCTTTTGAATTAAATCATCGTTCGTCATCATCAGATAATACTTTTAATGTTATAACCAATTTATTCAAACATAGTTCAACCGGCCAGACACTCTTGCACTATTTCTTCTACATGAATTCGTGTGGTGTTCAGGAATGGAATCCCTAAGTACTGCCCCTCGGTAAACATCAGGGGGAACTCGGTGCAGCCAAGAATCAATGAATCAATACCCTGATTGCTAATCATTTTTTTTACAATATCAAGCAGCTCTGATTTTGATTCTTCTTTAAAGATACCGATTTCAAGTTCTGAAAACAACAATTCGTTTATTCGGAGAATATCTTTATTTTCAGGCATCACAACTGTAATTCCGGTTTGTAAAAATGAATCAGGGTAAAAATCTGCTTCCATGGTAAATTTTGTTCCAAAAAGTCCGCATCGTTTAAGTCCCATTTCAACTGCTTTCGTCTTGCATGATTCAACAATGCTTATAAGCGGAATGGACACCTGTCTTGAAATATCATCAAAAAGTAAATGTGGTGTATTTGCACTTATGGCAGCAAAATCGACCCCTGCGGATTCCAGTTTATTAATGCATGAGGCAATATATTCAGCAGCTTCCCTGTAATTCATCTTTTTAAGATTACCAATGAATTCAGCCATATTGACACTGTAAATGATAATTTCCGGATAAGTCAGCTCATTTTCCCGATTCACAGTCCTGAACTTACTGATCAACTCCCTGTAATAATCTCCGGTTGCTTCAGGACCTAATCCTCCAATAATACCTATTTTTTTCATGGGGCGTTAAGTTTATCAAAGTGTAAAGTTACAAAAGAATACAGAATAACTAAAAGACCTTTTTGTCTTTAAATACGCTCTCTTGTAATTTCCATAGTACTTTCAGGGTTGTGAAGCGTATAATAATTTGGCTTTTACATAATAAGTTATTATTTTGCAATCTGAAACCGGTTAATTTTGTATAGCATAGCTATTATTAAGGAACCTAAAACCAGAAAATTGATCGGCTTTGCTTTCAAAACATATTTGTATATGACTGCAAATTCCAACCTGATTACCCGTGCAATCGTTATCGTAAGTGTTTGTATAAGCCTGAATTCCTATTCACAGGATTTAGAAAACCTGAAAAACACCAAGCCTGTTGATATTAAAGGAAACATTGGCGCATCGGCCATTTTTTATGATGTTGAAGGGAAAAAAGCTTCGCGTGAGCCTTTTGCCGTTGTTTTACGTGGCGAGTTTGACATTTCGCTTTATGGGGTGGCCATACCGATTTCCTTTCTGCTTTCCGACCAGCAAAGGGAGTTCATGCAGCCTTTAAACCGATTTGGATTAAGCCCTCAGTATAAATGGGCCAAGGCACATCTTGGCCACCGGAGCCTTAATTATTCGAAATATACGCTTGCAGGCCATAATATTAACGGGGCAGGTATTGAACTTACCCCAAAAAACTTCAGATTTGCCATTATTCACGGCACCCTGTTAAAAGCCATTGAAGAGCAAAGAGAGCGTGAAACCCAAAAATGGCAGAACCCCGCGTTTAAACGTACCGGAACGATTGTGAAAGCCGGTTATGGCACCAGTGATAATTTTGTAGACATTGTATTCCTGAAAGCTTCAGATAAACTAAACTCACTTGACAGTATCCCGGTTATGTACAACATTCAACCTGCCGAAAACATGCTCCTTGGTATGGTAACAAAACAAAAAATAGCGGGCAATTTGTTTTTTGACCTTGAATATGCGCAAAGCTATTATACCAGGGACATACGTTCACCTGAGACAGATACTGTTAAAGGCTTCCTGCTTGCCCCACTGAAGGGCTTTTACGATCACCGTTCCACCACCCTCTATGGTTCGGCATTGGAAGCCAACCTCTCCTACCAGGTTGCCAAATATGGCATGAAGCTCAGGTTTGAACGCGTTGATCCGGGATACAGAAGCATGGGGGCATATTATTTTCTGTCGGACCTGCAAAACATAACCCTTGAACCACGAATAAACCTTTTTGAAAACAAATTGATTATTAATTTAAGGGCAGGCTTCCAGCGCGATAACCTCAGCAATATTAAAGAATCTACTACAAAGCGTACCATCAGTTCTTTCAATATTACTTCACAGCCTCTAAAGAATTATTCAATCAATGCTTTTTATTCCAATTTCGGCATTGGACAAAAGTCGGGCATATCAACCGTTGATACCCTGCTTGAACTTTCGCAGGCTACCTTAAACACCGGTTTGATGCAGAGTTACCTGCTACAGGGCGACAAAGTGGTCAATACCTTTTTTTTCAATGTAAATTATCAGAAGCTTAACGATGCCAACACCAATACATCGTCGTTTACTGAGTTCAACACAATGAGCATCACCGGTGGCTACTCAGCTTTCGTGATAAGGTTTAAGCTAAATGCCGGGATAAACCTTATCCATACTTCTTTTGAAAACAATACCACGAAAAATGCCTATACCGGACCTTCCATAATATTATCAAAGTCATTTGCCAAAAACAAGGCTTCTGTTTCGTTAAATCAAACCATCATGGGTGCGAAAATAAACGATGAAAAAATCAGCACGATTAGCACTTTTGCTTTGCGTACATCCTATAAAATAACCAAATCCCAAAGGGTATCGGCAAGGTTCCAGTTACACAGTCAAAAAGCCCAGGTACAGCATATCACCCCCTTCACCGAAACCAAAGGAGAAATAAACTATGTTTACCAATTCTGAAACAACCACTTCTATGAAAAAGATACTACAATATATTCTGCTCCTGCTGATTACAGCCCCGGTAACATTGTTTGCCCAAATTAATATAACAACCACTGTGTCAGGGCCTTTTATCCCATACCAGGACATACAGGCCATCAAAGAAAAAACCACGGTAAATGTTACAGCGGTTGACGGAGGTGATATTCAGTATATGATGACACTAACGAGCGATGCCAACGGTATAGGTATGAGCAGTTCTTTGTATATGGAAGGTTCATACCCTGGTATTATGCTTGGGGCAAATGGCGACCTTGACGATTTGTTCAACCGGCGCAGGCTCAACTTTGCCAATACCTATTCAAGCGATGCCTTTGATTATGGTTTGCCTTCGGGGGTATACCAACTTTGTATTAAAGCAGGCTTTTATCGCGAAAACCCCACAGGCGGAGATGTTGCCACAGGGTGCTTCACCTTTGTGATCCCCGAAAGGACAGTTACGCTGAATGTTTCATTGTCAGCACCGTATAGTGTCCCTTTTGGAGAACTAAGCAGTAAAACTTTTGTCACCCTAATGGCCAATGCGGATATCGAAAATGTTTTCCTGTCGATGTTGCTCACCGGAGATAACGGCATAAGCATACAAACCCGACCGACCGTACGCGACAACATATCCCTTATGGCCAATGTGCCAACAGTTTTGACCGGCGCCGGCATTGATGTGCTGTTTGAACAATCAAACCTCCAGTTTAGCGGTATTACGGCTACGACAGCTATGGAACAGGGCTTACCGGCTGGCAATTATACGATGTGTTACAGATTATGGTACGACTTTAGTGAACCGGCAACCAATGAACCCCCAACAGGTTGCTTTGGCTTTACAGTAACCCCTCCTTCCATTGTCGTTTCCACCGTGGTGATGCCCCCAAACATCCCCGACCTGATGAACCTGGCAGAAAAAACCATGGTGACCATCCAGTCAAATACTGCGGTTAAAGGTTTTCTCACCCTCCTTATTGAAGGCAACAATGGCGTAGAAATATCAACACTACCGACTTATAAACCTACGGCTGACATTGAATTAATGGCCGACGTACCTTACATAGTAAGTCAGGGGGAACTACAGGATTATCTCGAAATAAATACCCTGGCCATTAATGGGATAGCCCCCAAAGCGCTTTATAATAATGGCCTTCCCGAAGGAATGTACCGTGTTTGCATTGGTTTTAAAGACCAGAACGGGACATTGCTTACCCAGGGGTTTCCATTGGGTTGCAGCAATTATTTCAGCATTTCGAACCTTGAACCACCCCAATTGATTAGCCCGGTATGTGGCCATGAGGTCATTTCGCCCGGTGTGCAAAATATCGTGTTCAACTGGACACCGCCGCCCGGTGCGCCAATCCATACCGAATACATCCTGAAAATTGTAGAACTGGTATCAAATAAGTTATCGCCCGCCGATGCTTTACTGTCTTCATACCCTCCCCTGTTTGAAGAAGCAGTGAATGGCACCTCGTATTTTTATGGCCCCACAGAAACCCCGATGGAAAACGGCAAACGATATGCCTGGCAGGTTACGGCACGCGATGAAGAAACCAAAATGCAGTTTAAAAACCAGGGAAGAAGCCATGCATGCAGTTTTATTTACAAAACATCTATGCCATCAATCTCTATAGACAATATAGCTCTTTCAGAAGAAACAGATTATAGCGCTTTATCAAATGTGAAACCTGTAGACAACAAAGAATTTCTTAAAAATATCCCCATTGCAACTGTAAAAGGCCGGATAAATTACAAATACTATGACCCTTTATCATTTATCAACGAACCTGAACAAATAACCATTCCAGGCAGCATTGGCCAGCAATCCATTGATTTCAGCCCGGGTCAGCAGGAAGAAAAACAGCAAATATCGAAACCCGGTCAAACTGATAAACAATCTAACCATGTAAACAGCCAGCATGGGGTTGATTTTACTTCAATAAATACCTCTATGGGCACCATGACTAATACAGTGGATCTAAAAGAAAATATAGAACAATCACAAATGCATCTCCTGGAGATAAAAACCGACCCCACCATTTACTCCTCTGGATATATCAACCCCTCAAAATCAGAACCGTTAGGCGGGGTGAAACTAAGCCTGAAACAATATTATCTTCTTGAAAACGGTGAGTTTTTAGGTGAACATGTCGACAATTTATTCCTTTCTCCTGATAATATCCCGACTTTTGCCAGTGCCGTGCAGGAAAATTATATGCCCGGCATGGGACAAACCATTGCCACCACAACCACAAACCCCGATGGCAGCTTTGAATTTACCTTTGTCCATACCGATGAAACCGGCCTTATTGATGACAATTTCGATGTGATGTTCCTTCATATGACTTCAGCTTATCAAAAGCCTGAAGAAAAAAGGATTAAAGGAATGTTGCACAAAGTTTTGCGGGTTATCGTTGAAAGTCCCTACTACTATAGTCCCGATGTTAACATAAAAGTACAGCCTGAACAAACTGTTGATGCAGGCAACCTGGTTTCTTATGTAAACAGTTATTCGCTTGGGGTAAATGTTTTTTCAGCACAAAGCATCGCAA
>JAWOHT010000268.1:0-13724 GCA_046485045.1 Bacteroidales bacterium | reverse complement strand
AAAGCCTTGTCTCCTGCCCCGGTTAGCACCACCACAAAAATATCCTGGTTCTCACGGCAATATACCATTGCATCGCACATCTCTTTTATCGTGTCGGGGGTGAATGCATTCATGTACCGGGGCCTGTTAATGGTTATCCTGGCTATCCCCTCAAAGAAATCAAACTTAATTTCTTCATAATCTTTAATTTTCGTCCATTTTCCGGTATCCATATCTTTATTAATTGTAAGTTTTCAAATTAACCCATTTTCAAATTCTCAAATTTTCAAATCCTCCCATCTCTTTGAAATAATTTCTGAAAACATTAACATCTGTATCGCTATCGGTTTTAACTTCAAGTACCGAAGGCCCCTTTGATGAAAGCAGTGAATTCAATCCTTTTTCAAGGCTTTCATGGTCGGAACAGAAATAATGCTTCAACCCAAAGGCTGATGTAAGTTGTTTCAGGTCAACCTTGTGAGGTGTCTCAAAAAAGTCTTTGACGGCATCTGTTTCGGGTCCGGTTTCAATAAGTCTGAATATATTGCCGCCGCCGTTATTTATGACAATTATCCTGAATTGTTCCGGAAGATAATTATTCCACATGGCATTTGAATCGTAAATAAACGCGAGATCACCTGTAATTACAACAACAGGTTTATCAGAAACACAGGCATAACCTGCGGCTGTTGAAACACACCCGTCTATCCCCGAAGTGCCCCTGTTACTGTAATAGGTAATATCATCCCTGGTTTCGAAAAGCTGGGCATAGCGCACAGGGGTGCTGTTTGCCAGGTGCAACACAGTTTCGCGCGGCAATGCCCCAAGAATTATTTCAAAGGCTTTAAGGTCTGAAAACGGCGCTGCTGCTAAATATTGATGATGGCTTGCCAGAATGTCTTTTTCTTTCGAAGCATATACTTCGTAAAAACTTTCGGGGCTGTTATCAGAAAACCCCGACTGGATAATCTTTCTGAAGAAACTACCCGGGGCAACAGGAATATTTAATGACAGGCACTGGTATGTATCGGTATAGGAGTCATATGGGCCAACATGCCAGTGTTCTGACGGTTTATTTTTGCGAATAAATTGTTTCATCTTTTTAGATACAACCGACTTACCTATTGTAACCAGCAGATCAGGTGCGAACTTCGATTTTTCGTTTTCATCAAGGGCTGCAAAAAAACGTTCGGGTGAGGAAATAAAGCGATGGTTGCATACATTAGAAAGGTTTTCTGCAATAATAACCACAGACGGGTCGTTGGCCATTTCTGACAAAATATTCTGCAACGCCTCATCAGGCTGGCCAAATCCTGCCACCACCATTTTCTTTCTGTAAAGTTGCCATTTAGTGATAATGTTTGTATTAGCTTGTTCAGAAAGGTGGTTGGTTACCTCTGCATTTCTTATGACCGTATTATCTGATTTTTCGGGCAGTGTGCCATATAGCGGTTCACGCAGGGGTACGTTTAAATGTACGGGTCCCCTCGGGTATTGAAGCGCCAATCCAAGAGCTTCAGAAACAAGGCGGTTGCTGAAATACAGGTCGGTATCAAGAGAAGATTCAACAGGCAGGGTGAAGCTGCGTTTAACATGGTTTTCGAAAACATCTGTCTGCCTGATGGTCTGGCCATCGGCCTGGTCAATTAATTCAGCCGGACGGTCGGCAGTGAAAACAACCAGCGGAATGTTTTGATAAAAAGCTTCGGCAATGGCAGGACCAAAATTCAGCGCAGCTGTACCCGATGTACAGACCAACCCGACAGGACTATCTGTTGCAAGTGAAATGCCCAATGCAAAATATCCGGCCGACCGTTCATCGGTAACACTTAAGCATTTGATTCTTTTTTCACGGTTGAATGAAATAATAAGCGGTGCATTGCGCGAACCCGGTGCAATCACTACGTATTTCATTCCGAGCTGTGCGCATGCATCGGGTATATCTTTTATTCCCTGTCGGGGGTGGTTCATGGTTTAGCGGTTATAGTTCATTTTTTCAATTACCGACAATAATGTCATTTTTTTCTGGTTGGTCTCTTCCCACTCACTATCGGGTATCGAACCGGCTGTGATACCTGCCCCGAGGTACAGTGCCAGCTTATCTTCCAAAACCTTCATGCAGCGCAGGTTAACATAAAGGCTTGTTTCATCATGCATGTTTACCGGCCCGATGAGCCCTGTATAGTATTCTCTTCTGTGAGGTTCTATTTTCGACAGCAATTCATACGCTTCGTCTTTTGGCAGGCCGCATACCGAAGGGGTAGGGTGCAACGCTTCAATAAATTCGCCCATTCGGTGTTCGAGCATTCTTTTATCAAAACCGAAACTTGTTCTCAGGTGCAACAGGTTTCCTGCAACGTGCGTAAAAGGCCCCTTGTATTGCGGTTCATTAATATTAAAATCCGAGAGTGTTTTCTCTATGTAGCGGGTAACAATATCCTGTTCTTCAATCTCTTTCACAGGCCATTTGACTTTTTCGGGAGGAAGTGTACCGAGCTTTTGTGTGCCGGCAAGTGAAATTGTCTCCACCCTGTTTTCCTTCACAAGTAAAAGAGGTTCGGGTGTGGCGCCCAGCCAGCATCCGGCCCCGTGAATCTGAAAGAGGTAAACAAATGCATTCGGATAACTTCTACAGAGCCGGGTAAACAGATGCGCCGGGTTGAAAAGCGGGCTTTTTGGTTCAATATGAATTCTTGACAGCACAGCTTTTAGTATTGTGCCGTTATCAATTTCTTTCTGAATGGTCAAAACCTGGCTGGTGAATTCTTTTTTTTCGGCAATATAAAGCGCCTGCCCGTTGAGGTATTCTGCTGTTTTATAACGTTTTGTGTTTTCTGTAAGGCGTATGAGGTCGTCATTTATTTGTTCTTCGGTAACAACAATATCAGGCTCAAGCAGGTATGAGGCATTTTTCTTTTTGTTAAAAAAAGGGGTGATCACAAATCCTTTCAGGGAGCTTAATTCCCTCAAAGAATCAAGTTCCCGTGGTAGATTTTGTGTCTGTATCATGGTGGTTACAGTATCACCGAGAGGATACCTGAAGGACACAAAAGGTATATTTTTATTAAAACAAATCTGCTGTAACTGTTCTATCCTGCTTTTTTCGATGGTTTTTGTTTTCATATTTCCGAACACTACTTTCCTTCTTTTTCAATAACCATATTTGTGATGCGGCATACAGAAATAACTTTATGATCTTCGTCGAATACTTCCACGCTCCATACGTGGGTGCGTTTGCCCTTATGCATCAAACGTGCTTTGGCATAAACATACTTGCACTTTGTATTGCCAATATGGTTGCCGTTAATCTCAATGCCCACCACATCGAATTTTTCACGGTCTACAATATTGTATGACCCCACGCTGCCCACAGTTTCAACGAGCGCCATCACAGCGCCGCCATGAAGAAGGCCCATCGGCTGTTTGGTGCGCGAATCAACAGGCATGGTTGCTTTTATGGTCTTTTCACCCGATTCGGTGAATACAATGCCGAGGTGGTCAATCAATGTACCTGTACATAAATTATTTATTTTCTCAATTGTAAGTACGCTCATATTTCTCTTTCAGATAAACATATTCATAAAAATTCTGTTCATAATACTCCACAAATTAACGAATTATTTACCTAAATAGCTTTATTAAATATGCTGATTTTGCCCTTATTGAATCACTTAAGCTTAAAACAGAAACAATTACAATTTTTCTATGAATAATTCGGATTAACTTTACGTAATCTTCAAAGAAAACTGAAGAGGCATTTATGAAAGCGTCAGGTACAAGGCAAAACGCAGTAATTGGCGTTTTTTTAGAGCCATTATTCAATCTTTTTTTATCGAATATTACCAGTTTTATTTCTATTTTATTACTATTGTGAACAGAAACCAGATACATGGACCGGAAGCCAGATCAAAAACATAGCAGCAATGCATCAAACGGTTCAGTTTTACTGAACGGGCAGGAAGTGATACTGCAACTTTTGCAACTGTTTTCAGAAACAGCTGATATGGACCTTGCATTACAGCATGTATGCAATATCATTCCGGATTTATTCCACCAGCCCGAAAGTGTTTATGTGCGTATTTCTTTCGACAACAATGAATATACCAGCAAGAATTTCAGGGAGACACGCTACCTGAGGATAAAAAATTTTGATATCCCTAACGATACGTCTGGTTCGGTTGAAATCTTTTTTCAAAAGCAATTGTACGAAGCAATTGCCGGGGTTTTCCCGATTGGCAACAATTACCTTTTAGACCATATTGTTACCATACTTACAGGCGCTATATCAAAAACTCAGCTTAAGGATTTACATTACGATATAAAAGAACGGCTCAAGGAGCTTAAGGGGATCAACTTCGCGGCTTCGGCGCTCAAAGAAGGAAATACACTGGAAGACAGCCTGCAGGAGATATGCTCTTTCCTTCCGCAGGCATGGCAATATCCGGAACACACGGTATCACGGATAATTTTCGATGACAAGGTTTTTACCAGCAAAAATTTTGTTGAAACACAGTGGTCACAGAAACAGGTATTTGAAACCCCCGATAACAAAAAGGGTTCTATTGAGGTGTTCTACCTGAAGCAGTTTCCCGATGAAGATGAAGGCCCGTTTATGAAAGAAGAGCGTAACCTTATTGATAACCTGTCGGCCCTTATCTCCGGATCGGTGTCGAAAAAGAACCTTCAAACACTGCTCACCCAGAATACCGAGCGGTTGAAAGAATTGCACGGTCTCAACCAGACTTCGGCCATACTCAAAGAGAACCGTACCCTTGAAGAATCGTTGCAGCTTATATGTGGTATTCTGCCCGACGCATGGCAGTACCCGAAATACACGGTAGCCAGGATTACATACGGTAGAAAGGTTTTTACAAGTCAGGGGTTTAATGAATCACCCTGGCGACAGGAACAGGAGTTCGAGGCGCCAAAAAACAGGAAGGGGCTTATAGAGATTTTTTATCTGCAACAATTTCCCGATGAACACGAAGGGCCTTTTCTGAAAGAAGAGAGAAACCTCCTCATCAACCTTGCCAACCTTATTGCCGGATCAGCCACAAAAGAAGTTTTCGACAGGCTTCAGTTTGAGAACAGAGAACGGCTGAAGGAACTTAAAGGCATAAACCTTACATCGAAGATCATTGCCGAAGGAAAATCTTCTGAAGAAACACTTCAGGAGATATGTTCTATTCTGCCAAAAGCCTGGCAGTACCCGCAATATACAGTAGCCCGTGTTAAATACGAGGGCAATACCTATATCAGCAGGAAGTTTCGGGTTACCCGCTGGATGCAGAAAGAAAATTTTGTTACCATTGATAACAGGAAAGGAACAATTGAGATATACTACCTGAAAGAGTTTCCGTCTGAACATGAAGGGCCATTTCTAAAAGAAGAACGTGAACTGCTTGTAAACATTGCCAAGCTCATAAGCGGGTATCTTAACAATTTCAAGGGCAGGGAGATATATAACAAATCTGCGATTAAAACCCCGCAGCCTGCACAAGCAGAAGAGTACCGTAAATCGCTTGTAAAAGACAAACAACCGCTGCAGTTATTTTTCAACAAGCAGATCATAGACAAGTATATTTACTTCGACATGATGAAATACAAGGTAAAGGAGATATTGTTTGTCGCCACCCTTTACGATGCCTTTATTCTCGAAAACGAAGACCACTTCTTTGAGCAGTTTATGGGCGAGATATACCAATACAGCCTGTTTTCGCTTCCAAGGATCACAGGGGTAACCTCTGCCAGTGAGGCTTTGGAACTGCTCGAGACCACACCTTTCGACCTGGTGATACTCATGGCAGGCATTGACCAGTCATACCCGGTTGAACTTAGTAAGACTGTCAGGAAGCGGAAACCCGAAGTGCCCATTTACCTTTTGCTTAACCAGAAAAGCAATATCCAGTATTTTGAAGAGATGCTGCCGTATAGCAAAACCATTGACAAACTCTACGTGTGGAATGGTGACTCGCAGATATTCTTTGGCATCGTCAAATCTATTGAAGATAAGGCCAATGTGGAAAACGATACACGAATAGGCCTGGTAAGGGTCATACTGCTTATCGAAGACTCGGCGCCCTATTATTCCAAATACATCCCAATTCTTTATTCAATAGTCTTCGGTCAGGTGCAGCAATTGCTTGTTGAGGTCGAGAAGAATGAGCTCGATAAGATTTGTAAAATGAGGTCAAGGCCCAAAATACTACATGCCAGAAATTTTGAAGATGCCGTTTACCTGTTTCACAAGTACAAAGATTTTCTTTTATGCGTGATTTCCGATGTTGAGTTTGAAAAAGACGGCCAGCTTAACAAAAACGCGGGGATAAACCTCATCAGGTATATCAAAGGAAACATAAAGAACCTGCCGATTATATTACAGTCTGCCGACACTGCCAACGAAGAGGTTGCCCGTGAACTGGGCGTAGGTTTTTTCAATAAGAACTCCGAGAGCCTGCTCAGCGACCTGAGAAAATTCCTGGCTTTCTACCTGGCCTTTGGCGATTTTGTTTTCAGGAACAAAGAAGGCAAGCCGGTGGCTGTTGCCAGGTCGCTCAATGAGTTTGTGGACATTCTTCATACAGTACCCGAAGATGTGCTTTTTTCGCATGCACTCGAAAACCAGTTTTCGCTGTGGCTTATGGGCAGGGGCGAAATTCATCTGGCCAGACTGCTTAACCCGATTAAGGTTACCGATTTTTCTAACCTGCACGATTTCAGAAGGTTTTTGATAGCAACCATCAAACAGCACCTTGAGGAAAAGAAAAAAGGCAAAGTGCTCGATTTTGACGAGTCGACCGAAATTGATGAAAAAAACATTGTTAATTTCTCCAGTGGTTCGCTCGGAGGCAAAGGAAGAGGCCTTGCATTTATCAACACCCTTATACATAACCTCGATTTTTCATCACTGTCAAAAGAAATAAATGTAAGGACGCCAAAAACTGCCGTCATCGGCATTGATGAGTTCGAGATTTTTCTCAACAGGAACAAGCTTTACGATAAGATTTTTAATCCCGATATTTCATATCAAAAGATCAGGGAGTATTTTTTCAACGGTCACCTGTCACCCGAACTCATGAAGAAACTCGAGGTTTTTGTAAACCAGATTACAAGACCTATCGCCGTAAGGTCGTCGAGTCTTTCAGAAGACTCAATAACGCAGCCTTTTGCAGGGGTTTTCGATACCTATATCATACCCAATAACCACCCGAATAAATTTCTGCGTTATCAAAACCTTTTAAATGCCATCAAACTGGTTTATGCTTCGGTATATTCAGACAGTGCCAGGACATATTTCAGGGCAATCAACCACAAGCTCGAGGAAGAACGTATGGCCGTAGTGCTGCAGGAGCTTGTAGGTCAGCAATACGATAACTATTATTACCCCCACATCAGCGGGGTGGCAAGTTCGTATAACTACTACCCTGTTTCACACATGAAACCCGAAGAGGGTTTTGCCATAGTAGCGCTGGGCCTGGGTTCATATGTGGTAGAAGGGGGCAAAGCCTTCAGGTTTGCTCCCAGGTATCCCAACATCGAGATGTATACCCCCAAAGAACTGATAAACAGCACGCAGGTGAATTTCCTGGCTGTGAACCTTACCAAACCCGATATTGACCTGATGAAATACGGTGAAAAGGCTTCTCTTGCAATGCTCGATATCTCTGAAGCCGAAAAACACGGAACCCTTAAACATCTGGCATCGGTTTATAACCCCGACAACGATATCATAGAAAACGGGCTTTCTGCTTATGGCCCGCGGGTGCTTAACTTCGCCGACATACTTAAATACAACTATTTTCCGCTGGCCGAAACCATTGATATCATGCTGCATACCGTTAAAGATGCCATGGGTTCTCCGGTAGAAATAGAATACGCGGTAGACCTTACGCGCACTCTTAACGACAGGCCTTCGTTTTACCTGTTGCAGATTAAACCACTGGTTGAAAACCTCTCTGATGTAAAAATTGATGCGGGTAAGGTAAATCGCGAGGAGGTTCTGTTGTACACAACATCAAGCCTCGGAAATGGTAAAATCTCCAGTCTCAGAGATGTGATCTTTGTTGACAGCGACAGGTTCGATAAACTCAAGACACTTGAAATGGTGCAGGAAATTGAAGAGCTGAATAATTATATGTCGCTCAATAACAGGCAATATATGCTTATAGGCCCCGGCAGGTGGGGAACCCGCGACCAGTTCCTCGGCATACCCGTAATATGGCCGCAGATAAGCAATGCCAAAATCATCGTGGAGATCAGTCTGGCCAACTTTCCGCTTGACTCTTCACTGGGTTCTCATTTCTTTCACAACCTTACTTCGATGAATGTGGGTTATTTTTCGGTACAGGATTTCTCTTCCACCGATTTTATTCATTGGGATATGCTTAAGCGACAGAAGATAATTCACGAAACAAAATATTTCAGGCATGTGGAATTTCAAAAACCTTTTACGGTTTTAATGGATGGCAAAAGCAGAACATCACTAATACAGCTATAAACAGATTATTGAAATGGATAAAATTTCAGTAGGAATATACGACGAGCATAAACTGGTGCAGCAGGGCATAAGCTTTCTGCTTGCTGATGTAGAGGATATTGAAATTGTTCTTAAAGCCGATGAAAAAGCAAAACTTATTGAAAGCCTGAAGGCAGTCAATGTAAACATACTTATTGTCAATGTGCATATTTTAAATACGTTGGTGCTGAACCTTTTAAGCCAGTTGTCTATCTCTTTTCCCCGCGTGCGAATCCTGGTCTTATCTGTGCACAACGATGAAGAATTTATCCTTAAAATCATCCGTTCCGGGGCTAAGGGGTTTTTAGACAAAGATACCGACAGGAAAGAACTTATCGAGGCCATTTATACCATCAGGAGCGGGTACGATTTTTACAGCAAATCCATCACCCATCTGCTTGTCAACAAATATATCACCAAACTTAAGTCTGAAGACGGGGACTATTCTGCAAGCATAAAAAACCTGAGTACACGGGAAGTAGAGATACTGAAACTTTGGGGGAGAAGCCATTCGAACAAAGAAATTGCCGACAGGTTGTTCATTAGTGTGCGTACTGTTGAATCGCATAAAAACCATATCATGCAGAAACTCAATCTCAAGACCATAGTTGACCTTGTAAAGTTCGCCATTAAAAACAACCTGATCGAGATCTGACCCCTGCTCAGAAATTTACCGAAATTCATAAGTATATTACTGAATTTAAGCCTGCGAGGGAATAACATCGCTGTAGTTTGCCTACATTAGCAACGAAATATCAAAGCATTCCATCGGGTTGCATTTGCAAGAGAATTTTCCAGAGTATTAACCAATAAACTGAATAGCACATATGGCAAACATTTTAGATGTGAAGATCAACGATTTTATGGCAAAAGTCATTGCCAAAAATTCCGGCGAAACTGAATTTCACCAGGCTGTAAAAGAGGTGGTTGAATCGCTGCTCCCTTTTATCGAAGAAAACCCTAAATACAAGCACGCAAAAATACTTGAACGCATCACCGAGCCAGAGCGGGTGATTATGTTCAGGGTTCCCTGGCTCGACGATAAGGGCGATATTCAGGTGAACAGGGGGTACCGTATTGAGATGAACAGCGCTATTGGCCCTTACAAAGGCGGTTTGCGTTTTCACCCCACGGTAAACTTAGGTATCCTTAAGTTTCTGGCATTTGAGCAGGTATTTAAAAACAGCCTCACCACACTGCCGATGGGCGGTGGAAAAGGCGGTTCGGATTTCGATCCCAAAGGAAAATCAGATAACGAAGTGATGCGTTTCTGCCAGAGCTTCATGACCGAGCTCTCACGCCACATTGGTCAGGATACCGATGTGCCTGCAGGTGATATCGGCGTTGGCGGCCGCGAGATCGGTTACATGTTTGGCCAGTACAAGCGCATAAGGAACGAATTTACAGGCGTGCTCACCGGTAAAGGCCTTGAGTGGGGCGGCAGCCTTATACGTCCTGAAGCCACAGGTTACGGCGCTGTATATTTTGCCGAAGAGATGCTGAAAACCAGAAACGAAAGCATGAAAGACAAAATAGCTGCTGTATCGGGTTCTGGTAATGTTGCACAGTTTACCATTGAAAAACTCCTTCAGCTGGGTGCAAAACCTGTGACATTGTCCGATTCAGAAGGATTTATCTACGATCCTGATGGTATTGATACCGAGAAACTGCAGTATGTTATGCACCTGAAAAACATCAAGAGGGGAAGGATTAAAGAGTATGCAGATAAATACAAGGTAAAATATGTTGATGGACAAAGGCCGTGGAGCGTAAAATGCGACCTGGCATTCCCGAGCGCCACACAGAACGAGATCAACGAAGACGATGCACGCGAACTGGTGAAGAACGGTTGCAAGGTGGTTTCTGAAGGCGCCAATATGCCGTCAACCCCCGAGGCTGTTGAAGTCTTCCTGAGCGAGAAGATACTTTATGGCCCCGGCAAAGCTGCCAATGCCGGCGGTGTAGCCACATCGGGACTTGAAATGACACAGAACTCCATGCGTCTGCCCTGGTCAAGAGAAGAGGTTGACAGCAAGCTGCACCAGATTATGATCAACATTCATGCTACCTGTGAAAAATACGGAAAAGATTCTTCGGGTTTCATCAATTACGTGAATGGCGCCAACATCGGCGGTTTCATCAAGGTTGCCGATGCCATGATCGCACAGGGGGTGGTATAGTCAATCATCACAATTACATATTATTTCATGCAAAGCCGCGGGAGTGTTCAACTTTCAGCGGCTTTTCTTCTTTAAATGCTTCAGGGTAAACATTTCAAAATTCATTATTCCTTGTTCGATATTCATTATTCACTATTCCTTTTCCCTGCCTTCCCCTCAAGATTGATGAATACCACAAACTGCTGCGATAAATCGGGTGTTCCGGGCACGAAGTGAAATGAGAGCTGCACCCTGCCGGTGATTCGTGAACCGTTATAATATTAAAAACATTTTGTCATAATCCGAAAATTTAATTAAAGAGAGTACCTTTGTATGCAAAAAAGATTGACCATGAAGAATATTATAATCCCTGTAAATATCTCATCAGACATTATGATTGCCCTAAATGAGACAGAACAGGAGTTAAAGAATCACTTTCAGGCAGGGATTGCCTTGCTGCTTTTTCAAGAGGGCAAACTTACAATTGGTAAAGCCATTCAATTAAGCGGAGTGGGCCGATATGAATTTGAAAAAATGCTTGCAAAAAAAAGCATTCCAATTTCAAATCAAAGCATTGACCAGGTGATATCCGATCTGAAAAAATTAAGCGATTTGTAAGATATGAAAATTGTTGTTGGTGATACAGGAGCCCTTCTCTCACTGATACATATTGATCAACTCGATCTGATTGAGAATATTTTCGGGGAATTCTATATTGCAGAAGCTGTATGGATTGAACTTAACAATTATGATAATCCGGATTTCAATAATTTTGCGATTAAAGCACTCGAACCAAGAATTGTTAAAATCCACTCCAGAAATCACCTGTCTATGGTCATGGATTATGGAGAATCTGAATCAGTAATTTTATTTGAAGAATTAAATGCTGATTATTTATTAATTGACGATAATAAAGCCAGATTAGTCGCCGAATCATTAAATGTTAACTGTATTGGGACATTGGGCTTGTTACTTAAAGCCAAACAAAAGGGATTGATTAAAGAATTAAAACCATTATTTTATGATTTATTAATGGCAGGAAGATTTTTTTCTATAAATCTTCTAAATGAAATTTTAAATAGGTCTGGTGAGAGTAATTTGAAGATAGACAACAGATAAACCTAATGGCAAAGGGTAAACAATCTGCACTTCAAAATTCATTATTCCTTGTTCGATATTCACTATTCCTTTTCCCTGCCTTCCCCTCAAGATTGATGAATACCACAAACTGCTGCGATAAATCGAGTGTTCCGGGCACGAAGTGAAATGAAAGCTGCACCCTGCCTGTGATTCGTGAACCGTTGCTGCGGCTGTATGACAGGTCAAACCTCTGGTACGATGTCGAAGTGTAAAACCTGTCGCCGTAAAGCAATGTATGTGCATCACCCAGGTAAAAGGTGCCATGCAGTCCAACCCCTTTATGCGCAAGGTGGATTTCTGAATACCAACCGGCGGGAGTCCTTGCATCGTAAACGTTTCTCAGTCTGTCGTAACTAAAGGCTATGCCCGATGAAAATACCGCGCTGTCCAAAGGGAGTATCGATGAAATATCTGTTCCCAATACTGCCGTAATACCACCGTTATCGCGCAGATGATCATCTGGTATAGGTATGGCAGGTGCAGCATAGTGGTACATAAGGAGGTTATGCTCGTAAAAAAGCAGGCCCTTGCCGATACGTCCGGTGGCGCCGATAAGAAAAGTCTCACGCCGTTCGGCCGATTGCCTGCCTGTCCAGTCTATCCACACATCGTGACGGAAGATGCCTTTTTCAAACTCAATATACATTCCCTCGGTGTTTGGCCTGTAGTATTCCAAAGTATCGGTAAGCAAAATCATTGGCTGAGCGATGAGCCCTATGCGCGGAAAAGCGCCAAGGAGAAATTTCAGGGGCCCTTTTTCCGCCTGGTAGTAAAGGGTGATGTCCGGAGTTATTAGCTCTCCTTTGCTGCCAAATTCGTACAGATAGTTCAGTCCGGCCATGAAACGGTTATTCGCATCAAGTGCAAAACCAGCGCCTGCAAAAACCCTGGCGCCAAACATGGTCTGGTCGTTGGTATATTTGTTGAAATACTCCCTGTTGTCGAAGAAGCCATGAAAACCAGCCTGCCATTCAAAGGTCTGGCTATAAGACAACGATAAACTGAGACAGGAAAAAGACAGGCACAGTAAAAATTTTTTCATTCAACACCGAATTATTAACTATTCCTTTTCTTTTTTAATTTTAAGTCTGCCTCCTCTGACAGTTGCCCCCAGAACGATTCCTCCGCTTACAAGTACAATATTCTTTATTATATATTGTCCTTCAATTGTCAGAGAATAAGGGAATATGCTAAAAACTTCTCCGGGAAATAAAAATATGGGGAAGAAGGTACCTATCATTTGGATATAGAGAAGAAGCAGGGTTATTCTGAGAAAAATATTAAAGATCAATCCTATTCCAATGAGTACTTCCCAGGTTGCCAGTCCGTATATTATTATTTTTCCGGGAACTAAGCCAAATGATATGGAATTAATAGTACGGAATGCAAGATCTTCTGCCGGACTTGCATCCTGAAAAAACTTCAGAATCCCAAACCAGAAGAAAATAATACCTATGCTAATACGTAAAAGGAATAAACCATTTGAAGCCATCCATTGGGTAATGGCAATATCTGTTTTTCTTAACGTTTTACTTTTGAATTTCATTGGCATAGATTTTTAAAGGCAGTTGTTACTTATATATTTTTTAAAACATGATGGGTTTTTGCTTCACTTTGCATTGTAATCCAGGATTGATATTTTAAGTCAGGGCAGTAAGGTATTGTTGTTTTAAAATGAATCGTTTCCCAGAATGAGGATATTCATGTTTAATTTTGATTAAAGCCATAATGTGTAAATATATCAAAAAATAATCTTAATTTCTTTAATGCTAAAATTCAGTAAATTGAACTATGCTTAAGTTGAGTAGGTTTATTTTAGTAATTTATCTAAAAAGGATTTCTTGAAAATTTGAAGGCAAAAATACATCTTCTCTTGAACCAGACGTAATGAATCCAAGTTCATCTCCTTGTTTCATGTTTTCGTCGCTTTT
>JAWOHT010000218.1:0-8417 GCA_046485045.1 Bacteroidales bacterium | reverse complement strand
CAAATTCTACCGATACTATCCGCAGCAGGTCAAATTACCTCGAAGTGCTGCCTTTTCAGCTTGATACCACCAATACCATACGCGATATTAAAGCCATTGAAAAGGCCCCTCTGAGTTTTACAGAGGTTTATCCGTTTGTTCTTGCCGTATTGTTCATCGGGGTTCTTATTTGGTTTGCACTATATTACCTTAAGAAGAAAAAGAACAATCAACCCATAATTTCCAGAATTAAAACAGAAGAGCCTCCTCATATCATTGCCATGCGCGAACTCGAAGCCCTCAGGGCCGGGAAGCTTTGGCAGCGTAAAGAGGTTAAACTCTATTATTCCCGTCTTACAGAGATCATCAGAAGGTACCTTGAACGAAGGTATAAGATACTGGCTATGGAACAAACAACCGATGAGATAATGACCGAACTTGTCGCGGGCAGGCTCATTCAACCCGAAGACCTTAAAATATTAAAAATGATGCTTGAACGAGCTGATCTGGTGAAGTTTGCAAAAGGTGATCCTTTGCCCGACGAAAATGAGCAACATTACGATAATGCATGTAAGTTTGTGAACAGCACTAAGTTTAACGAAGATTTAATTCAGGTAAAAGAAATGAACGAACCTCTCAGCAACCAATTAAAACCATAGGCTATGGGACAGATTGAATTTGCACATCCTGAATATTTTTATCTGCTTTTACTGCTGATACCGGTAATTGTGTGGTATATATACAGACAGAGATCAATGCAGGCGGCCATCCATGTGTCAACAACCGAACCTTTGATGGATGTACCAAAAACCGCACGTATATACCTCAGGCATCTCCCGGCCATATTGCGTATACTGGTTTTTATGCTATTGACAATTGTGCTGGCGCGCCCGCAATCTACCAACAGGTGGGAAAATACAGTTACTGAGGGTATCGATATCGTTTTGTCGCTTGATATTTCGGGAAGTATGCTTGCCCGTGACTTTAAACCCGACCGCCTTGAAGCCTCAAAAGACATTGCCGTGGAATTCATATCGGGCAGGTCTAACGACAGGATCGGGCTTGTGGTATTCAGCGCCGAAAGTTTTACACAATGTCCGCTCACATCCGACAGGGCAGTACTCATTAACCTCTTTAAAGATATCAGAAGCGGCATGATCGAAGACGGCACCGCTATTGGTGTTGGCCTGGCGAATGCCATTACCCGCCTCAAAAACAGCGATGCCGTTAGCAAGGTGATCATACTTCTTACCGACGGGGTGAACAACCAGGGTTCTATAGATCCTTTGACGGCAGCAGAACTGGCCAAGAGTTTTGGTATAAGGATTTATACCATCGGAATCGGCAGCATGGGCTCAGCACCATACCCCGTTCAGGATGTTTTTGGAAGAACATATCTTCAGGATGTACCGGTTGAAATAGACGAGTCTACCTTGCAACAAATTGCCGATATGACCAACGGGAAATATTTCAGGGCAACCAACAACCAGAAATTGCGTGAGATTTATGCAGAAATTGACCAGCTTGAAAAATCGAAAATTGACATTAAAGAATTCAGCAAAAAACAGGAGGAGTATTTCCTGTTTGCACTTGCTGCAGTTATTCTGTTGCTGTTGGAAATACTATTAAGATACACTGTTTTAAGAAGGATACCGTAAATTATAAGAGATGTATTTCAGATTTGCACATAACGATTTTTTATACGCATTGCTTGCAGTACCGGTGCTAATAATTATTTATATCATTACAGTCCGGATCAGGAAGAAAGCCTTGAAAAGTTTTGGCAATATCCCGGTTATTTCACAGTTAATGCCCGATGTTTCAGTTACAAAACCCCATCTGAAATTCGTCATCATAATTTCAGGCCTGATATTTCTGATACTTGCCGCCGCCGGTCCCCAGTTTGGCTCAAAGCTTAAAGAAGTAAAGCGGAAAGGTATTGAAATCATTCTTGCCCTTGATGTGTCGAACAGTATGATGGCAGAAGACATTCAACCCAACAGGCTTGAAAGGGCAAAGCAGGCTATTCTCACGCTTATCGACAGGCTTGAAAACGACAAAATAGGATTGATTGTATTTGCCGGAGATGCTTATACACAAATACCCATTACAACAGATTATTCATCGGCACGGATGTTTCTGTCGAATATCAATACAAACATTGTATCGCGGCAGGGAACAGCCATAGGGGCAGCCATCGAACTGGCATCCAAGTCGTTCAGCCCGTCTACCGAAGCAGGCAAAGTAATTGTAATAATCTCAGATGGCGAGAACCATGAAGGTAATGCCATTGAAGCTGCTAAGGCAGCATCTGATAAAGGGGTTAAAATTTTTACTATAGGCATGGGCTCAACAAAAGGCTCGCCTATTCCACAAAATTCAAACCTGTCAGCTAAAGATTTCAGGCGCGATAACGAGGGTAATATCATTATGTCTAAATTGAATGTGCAAATGCTTAGCGAGATAGCCCGTGCAGGTGGCGGAAATTATTATGGGGCAACATCAAGCAGAGTGGGACTGAATGATTTATTCAATAAATTAAGCCGGCTCGACAAAGAAGAAATTGAAACCAAAGTTTATTCAGAATACGAGGAGCAGTTTCATTATTTAGTTTGGATTGCGCTGGTTCTGCTATTCATAGATTTCTTCATTATCGAAAAGAAAAGCAGGTTGTTCAGAAACATTAACCCATTTAAAGTAAAAATATGAAAAAGATAACTGTTTTCTGTTTATCAACATTTTTGGCTTTAAATTCCTTCGCCCAGGGTGAAAAAAAATATATAAGAAAAGGAAATAAAGAATTTCAGACTGAAAAATTTGAAGAGGCTGAATTGCAGTACAGAAAAGCGATAGAAAAACAAGCAGGTTCAGTAAAAGCAAATTACAATCTTGGCAACTCGCTTTACATGCAGGAGAAATTTGAGGCTGCTGCCACAAAATTTGAAAATCTTACTGTTGAAAAAGCCGACGATAAAACAGCCCTTTCGAAATATTATTACAATCTTGGCAATACATATTTTAAAGAAAATAAACATAAACAAGCCATTGAAGCCTATAAGAGTGCATTGCGGAATAATCCCGGAGATGCCGATGCCAAGCATAATCTACAGTACCTTCAAAATATGATGGCAGCAATGCAAAACCAGCAGCAACAAGATCAACAGCAGGATCAGGATAAAAATGACGATAAAGAAGAGCAGCAGCAGCAACAACAACAGGAGCAGCAGGAGCAGCAACAGGATCAACAGCAGCAACCTCAACAGGCCCGGCAACAACAAATTTCAAGAGAAGATGCTGAACGCCTGCTCGATGAAATTGCCCGCGAGGAAAAAGAGGTTCTGAAAAAAGTACAGGAACAGAAAGCACAGGCAAAAAAAATTCCTGTGGATAAAAACTGGTGATAAAACGATACCCATTATGCGGATAAATAGGTTATATTTTCTAGTATTATGTGCTTTAGTTTCCGGAATAGCTTTCGGACAGGATGTTGAATTTAAAGCAACAGCCACACCCAGGGTTTTGGAGGTTGGAGAACAATTAAGACTTGAATATATGCTTAATGAAGATGTCTCTGAGCTTGAAATACCCGAATTCAATGGTTTTCAGCTATTAGGCGGCCCAATGACCGGATCAAGTACCAGTATACAGATCATCAATGGAAAAACTACCCGGTCTTCACAATATACTTATACTTATTATCTACGGGCTATAGAAGAAGGAAAACTCACTATTCCTCCGGCAAAGGCTCGCTACAAAGGAAAAAGCTATGAATCGAATACCCTGGTAATTGAAGTCATTGGCAGCGGGTCGGCACAGCAGCAAACCAACCCGTCTCAGAAACAGGCACAGCAACCGGCTGGCACCCAGCAACCAGCTTCACAGGGAGAAGAAGTCTTTGTAAGGTTGCATGTTGATAAACAATCTGCCTACCTTGGTGAACAAATTGTAGCATGGGTAAAAGTTTATACCAAATTACAACTAAGCGGTCTCGGAGAAGGTTACAAAGGACCTGAATTTGCAGGTTTTTATAAGCAACCGGTAGAAATCCCACAGCTTACGAGTCTTGAGCCGGAAAATATAAACGGACAAATATATTATACAGGATTAATTCAAAAAATAGTGCTTTACCCTCAGAAGTCCGGTGAATTATCCATTGAACCATTTGACCTGGTTGTTACCACACGACAGCAGGTAAAAAGCCGTTCGCGAAGTTTTTTTGATGAATTTTTCGGCCCCACTGTACAGGACGTGCCCCGCACACTTAGAAGCAACCTCCTGAAAATAAAAGTAAAACCCTTGCCCGATAAACCACAGTCTTTTTCAGGAGCTGTTGGTAGCTTTACCCTTAGGTCTTCGGTAGATAAAACCGAACTAAAAACAAATGAAGCTATTACATACAGAATTACCATCTCTGGTAAGGGAAATATTAAACTTGTTGATGAACCAAATGTATCATTCCCACCAAATATTGAGCAGTTTGATCCCAAGACAATCTTAAACCAGACCAATGAGCTTTCGGGCAGCAAAACATTTGAGTATGTATTAATACCCAGGTATGCAGGCGAATACAATATACCCCCTTTCGAATTCGCCTTTTTCGACCCGGCAAAAGGAAGCTTTACCATCCTTCATACTGACGCATATACAATAAACGTTGCCAAAGGCGAAGACGATACCACCACAGTTGTAGTCCAGGGTCTTTCAAAAGAAGATTTCAGGCTTTTGGGCAAAGATATCCTGTTTATTAAAAACAATCCCTTCAAGTTACAAAAACAGGACAATATGATATATGGTACCCCAATTTTTTACCTGGTATATATCGTTTCGCTGTTGCTGTTTGTTATCATCATCATTTTGCGCAGAGAAACAATCAAACGAAATGCAGATATTGTGATGGTGAAAAACCGAAAAGCCAATAAGCTGGCACGCAAGCGGCTTAAAAAGGCCAAAGAATACCTTGCCCGGAACAACCGCGACCCATTTTACGAAGAGGTTATGAAAGCTTTATGGGGATACCTTGGTGATAAGCTTATCATCCCGGTGGCCGATTTGTCTAGGGAGAAATCGAGAGAGTTATTGCAGGAAAAGAATGTTGATGAGATACTTATATCAGATTTTTACACGCTCCTCGACAGCTGCGAATATGCCAGGTTTGCACCGGATAAGGTTACCTCTGACATGCAGAAATTATATTCAGATGCGGTATCTCTAATTAGCAGGCTTGAACAAAAGATAAAACAATAAATATCAGTAGATTATGTTAAAAATATTCATGTCGGGTTTGGTTTTGTTTTTTTTGTTAAATCCGGTTGTTGCATTCGATACCAACTCAATGTTACAAACCGGGAATACACATTATGTAAACAACGATTTCCGGCGTGCAGCAGATACATGGCAGCAGGTTGCCGACTCGGGGTTTGTTGCACCCGAACTCTTTTTTAACCTGGGAAATGCCTATTATAAAATGAACAATTATGCCGTGGCCATCCTGAACTATGAAAGAGCCTTGCTGCTCGACCCGGGAAATAAAGATGCCAGGTATAACCTGGAAATAGCAAATGCCCATGTGGTAGATAAAATTGAGCCTATCCCCCATTTCTTTTTTAAAAGATGGGCAGAAAACATGGTAAAAGCCACAACATCAAATAACTGGGCCGTTTTAAGCATTGTAGCATTTATCCTGTTTATTATTTTGCTGATGGCTTACCTTTTTACCCGGAAAGCCGCAATAAAAAAGCTTACATTCTATCTTGCACTTTTTTTTATGTTATTTTCTGTTGCTTCATTTGTTTCTGCAGCCCGGCGCAAAAAAATGATGGTTGAAAGAAACTATGCAATAATCATCGCCCCTTCGGTAACAGTTAAGAGTTCACCAAACGAGTATGGCACCAATCTGTTTATACTTCACGAAGGGACAAAGGTTGAAACCGCCGATCATATCGGTGACTGGTTCGAGATAAAAATAAGTAACGGCAACAAAGGCTGGGTGCCTGCAGCATCGTTTGAACGGATATAATTATCACGATCAGGATTCTTTTATCCTTTTAACAAGATTGTATTGTTATCGCACATATAATAAGGAAAAGATCAGAAAATTTTTGCTTTCAATTTTGTTTTTATTTCAAATCAAAACGGTCAGCATTCATCACTTTTACCCATGCCTTCACAAAATCATTTACAAATTTTTCCTTATTGTCATCTTGCGCGTAAAATTCAGCATAAGAGCGCAAAACCGAGTTAGAGCCAAATACTAAATCAACCCTGGTTGCTGTCCATTTTGTCTGATTAGTCTTTCTGTCAATAATATGATACAGGTTTTCCGAAACTGGTTTCCATAAGTAATTCATATCGGTAAGGTTTACAAAGAAGTCACTGGTAAGCAATCCTTCCCTGTCTGTAAATACCCCGAGTTTAGTTCCATCATGGTTCATGCCCAAAACACGCATGCCACCAATCAGAACAGTCATTTCAGGAGCTGTTAGTCCCATAAGCTGGGTTCTGTCAAGCAGCAGTTCTTCAGGATTCACAACATAGTCTTTTTTGAGCCAGTTTCTGTAACCATCGTGTAAGGGTTCAAGAGCCGCGAACGATTCTGCATCGGTCATTTCTGCTGTTGCATCGCCTCTGCCCGGACTAAATGGCACTTTAATATTTACACCTGCTTCCTGTGCCGCTTTTTCTATTGCCGCGTTACCGCCCAGAACAATCAAATCTGCAATGCTTACTTTGTTAGCCAGGCCTGCATGAATTGTATTAAGTTTATCAAGTACTTTATAAAGGCGTTTAGGTTCATTGCCTTCCCAGTCTTTTTGAGGATCGAGACGAATTCTTGCGCCATTTGCCCCGCCGCGGTAATCGGAACATCTGAATGTTCGTGCACTGTCCCACGCGGTGTTGATAAGTTCGGTCCGGGTTAATCCGCTATTCAGAAGTTTTACTTTCAATGCTTCAATTTCAGATTCGGAAATAGTGTAATTACCAGCCGCTACAGGGTCTTGCCAAATCAAGTCTTCTTTCGGGACATCCGGACCAAGATAACGGCTCCTGGGGCCTAAGTCGCGATGAGTCAATTTAAACCAGGCTCTGGCAAATACTTGTGCAAAATTTCCGGGGTCTTTATAAAAACGTTCAGCGATTTTTCGGTATTCAGGATCAAATTTCAAAGCCATATCTGCATCGGTCATCATCGGATTTCTTCTTACACCGGGAAGATGCGCATCTAATGGTTTGTCTTCCTCCCTGATGTTAACAGGTTCCCATTGCCATGCTCCGGCAGGGCTTTTTCTAAGTTCCCAGTCGTAGGTAAAGAGAAGGTAGAAATAAGTATCGTTCCACTTATCCGGAAAGGTTGTCCATGCACCTTCGAGTCCACTTGTGACTGTATCTTCGGCATTTCCTTTGCCTTGAGGGTTCATCCAGCCAAAACCCTGATTTTCGACAGGAGCACCTTCGGGGCTGACACCTAAAAGAGAAGCATCGCCTCTGCCATGAGCTTTGCCAACTGTATGCCCACCGGCTGTTAATGCCACGGTTTCTTCATCATCCATAGCCATACGTTTAAAGGTAGTCCGCATATCTTTGGCTGTTCTTAATGGATCGGGGTTTCCATCCACCCCTTCAGGATTTACGTAAATCAAGCCCATTTGAACGGCAGCCAATGGATTCTCAAGCGATTCGCTATCTGAATTATCTGAGTAACGTGATTTTGTAAGCCATTCTTTTTCAGCTCCCCAGTAAATATCTTTTTCGGGATGCCATATATCTTCACGTCCTCCTCCAAACCCAAATGTTCTAAATCCCATAGATTCATATGCCATATTTCCAGCGAGGATATACAAATCTGCCCATGAAATTTTGTTGCCGTATTTTTTCTTTATGGGCCATAGCAATCTTCGGGCCTTATCAAGATTGACATTATCGGGCCAACTGTTGAGCGGGGCAAAACGTTGGTTT
The DNA here is from genome assembly GCA_046485045.1 of Bacteroidales bacterium. Taxonomy (GTDB): domain Bacteria; phylum Bacteroidota; class Bacteroidia; order Bacteroidales; family UBA10428; genus JAFGPL01. The sequence continues at coordinate 485 of JAWOHT010000218.1, read as the reverse complement.
CCGGTGTTACTGCCACCACGTCCGTCAGCAATACGGTAAGTACCTGCACTGTGCCAGGCCATTCTAATCATTAATCCGCCATAATGGCCCCAGTCGGCAGGCCACCAATCCTGGCTTTCGGTCATTAGTTTTTTCAAGTCGCTCTTTAATCCCTCAAAATCAAGCTTTTTAAACTCTTCCCGATAATTGAAGTCCTTGTCTGAAGGAGTTGTTTTAGTGTCGTGCTGATGCAGAATGTCTAAGTTTAGAGCATTTGGCCACCAACTTATTATTGTATTACTTGTATCCGTATTTGCGCCATGCATCACAGGGCATTTTCCTTTTTTTGAAGTGTCCATAGATTTTATTATTTGTGATAAATATAGTAAATTTTCTTATCATAACCTTGGCCAATCCCTGGTTCAATAATCCACTCTAATCAGTGCAAAATGTTGCTTTCTAAACCGGCATTTACAATTCAGAAATATTTGTGTATAATAACCCCC
>JAWOHT010000175.1:0-5015 GCA_046485045.1 Bacteroidales bacterium | reverse complement strand
AATTTATATTTCATTTTCTAATTGTCACTTTAGCGGTTCTTGGTTCGTCATAATTAACGCCAAAAACTTCCAAATATATGTACTTTTTGTTCAAATGGTATATATATTTCGCGTATAGCATGGTTGGGGTTTTGTAACATACTTATTCAAGCGGTTATAAACAGGAGAGAAAATCAGTTTGAGTTGGAGTTGGAGTTTGAGTATTGAGGAAAAAAAGTGCAAACTTTGCAAGATAAAGAAGCTATGCACGCGTTACGCAAAAGCTAAACGCGCGCCATTGGGAGGGAGGGCACAAGCGGGACCTTGAGCCAAAGTTAGGGTAAAAAACATTGTAACAAATATTCCTTTCTGCCGTATACCTCATGATAATAATTCAGATAGTTAATATTATTCTCAGAGACAGAACATTGTATATACAATATAAAAAAGAATATCTCGCAATTTTTTTTAAAACATATATTTATTTTAAAATGAAAAGAAAAGGCCTTGTTATTTCCCTAATTTTAAGCACGCTGATAGTTGTTAATATAAGTGCTCAAACTTCCAAGCTTCAGGTAGCTTACATATATAACTTTACCAACTTAGTTGACTGGCCTTCAATAGACCGTGCAGGAAATTTTATTATTGGTGTATTCGGGCAAGATCAAACCATAGTAAAAGAATTTACAGCTCTGGCACAGACCAGGAAAATTCAGGGACAAAATATTGAAATTAAAGAATTTAATGATGTTTCCAAAATTACCAAATGCCATATTTTATTCATTCCCGAGAAATCTGTAAGTAATATTTCAGCCATCGAATCGAAGATATCAAATTATAATACTTTACTGATATCAGATATGCCAGGCTCGGTGTCTAAAGGAATGGCTGTTAGCTTTATTATGAAAGAGGGGAAGCTAAATTTTCAGTTAGAAACCAGAAATGCTGAAAAATATGGCCTTAAGGTTAGTTCTAATCTTGAGAATTTAGCCTTAAAATAAGGCTTCAATGTTATTGTGTAATAGAACTCATTGTGTGAACATCCTCTGTTCAATGAATTTCATAGAATATAATGGGGACATTTTTAAAGTTAAAACCAAAGAAAAAAATAAAATGAAATCTAAATTAATTTTTGCCACTACGCTTTTTTATCTTGCAATTATACCACATAAAGTGTTGAATGCTCAATTTGTAACTGATTCACTGGACACGTATCTTGAAATGTCACTTGAAGAACTTATGAACATCGAAATTACTTCAGTTTCTAAAATTGCAGAGAAATTACAGAATGTGCCATCTTCGATTTATGTTATTACATCAGATGACATACAACGTTCTTCAGCACCTAATCTTATGCAATTGCTAAGAGACAATGTACCGGGCTACTGGGCTGTAGAAAATGAGTATAAAAATGCAAATGCATATATACGGAATGCGTATGAAGGATCTGTACTTGTACTTCTGGATGGTACACCTATGATGGATTTGATGGCATCTACTTTTGATTACGAAAATTTTGATATCCCTCTGGATCAGATTGAACGTATTGAGGTTATCAAAGGATCGGGTGGAACTATTTATGGAGCCAACTCTGCAACCGGGGTAATAAGTATTTATACAAAAAACACTAAGGATAATAAAACATTTCTGGCTGCAGCAGAATATGCCTATCCCGGCAGGGCAGAAGTAAATGTATTGGCAACTCCTGTTAAATCAAATAAATTCTCAGCAACGTTTTATGGAAAGTTTAGTAATTTTAGCGGATTTGATCAGATGGCCGAAACGGTTAATCCAACTTCGGTAGTTCCAAAAACAACTGATGGAAGCGATACTACAATCGTAAATCGCTTTACCGGAGATGACAATACTGTTACAACACTATCCGGAGGATTAAACCTGTCATTTCAGGCAACAGATAAATTGAAGCTGACTGCTGGCTTACATGAAAACTCTTCGAAAAGGAAGAAGTATTACCAGACATTTCCGGTAGATCAGTCAGGCCTTATTTTTACCGGAGATCCTAATGTTCCGCAGCTCTATGCCGGTGATACCGTTCGGTTAAAAGACCATAATCAAAACCGAGTTGTAGCTAATCTGCGGGCAGATTATAATTTCTCACTTTATCATTCGCTTTTTGCCCGGGTATCTACCAATATGGTAAACTCGAATATGTCTTTTGGCGGAGGCTATAAAGCCAAAAATAATATAATAGATATTGAATTACAAGATAATATATCTGTAGGGATAAACCATATCTCTTTTGGAGGAAATTATAGAGTGTTAAATTATAATCTATCTGGTTTTAGTGAAGAAAATCAGGTTCTGTTTACCGATAACAAAAATGATGCAAACATAATTGGATTCTTTTTGCAGGATAAAATAAGCCTGATATCCCGTAAGCTTAACTTTTATCTTGGAATTAAGGCTGAGCAGTTTTCTTTATTAAGTGATAATTTTTACCTTTCTCCAATGGCAAAATTTTCGATTATACCCAATGAGAAAAATACCGTGTGGGGCGGATTTTCAAGATCTTTTACTACCCCGGGTTATAACGAAACCAATGTAGAATATGCTTTTTTCAGAGGTAACTCACCAGAAGTGTTTTACAATTTCACACAACCATTGGTAAGTTTTGGTGTATATCAGAATGTTTTTGAACAGGCAATTGCCGGTGGAGCAGATCAGGCAACTGCGCGTGCAATGGCCGAAGCATATGTTCAAAGCCCTGAAGGTATGGCGGTTATCGATACCGAAACAAACAATGCAATTGCCGGAAAAGCAGCTGCCTTTCCAAAACATTATAACGTTGCTGCCATCAATGGGCCCAATACCGTTCCCACTTCTTTTAACAATTTTGAACTCGGTGTTCGCTGGCAAATACTTAACAATTTGAGTTTTGAAACCACTGGCTATGTATCTTTTATGAAAAATGGTATTGGTAATTCGCCAAACCCTGTAGATACAGTTCTTGCTTCAGTTACCAGACCAGGAGAATATTTACAACCTTATTATTATGGAAACTATTTAAAGGGTGTTAATATGGGCATGGAAACTGTAGTTAAGTATATTCCAATGGAAAAGCTAAGGATAGAAATATCTCATGCCTGGTATAAGTATACGCTTGAATACAATGAGAATGATGATTTCGATATAGAGGGCTTGCCGTCACTTGAAAGTGATTACCCTCAGGTACCTGAACATGTATTCAGAGGAAAAATCTATTTTGATCCCATTCCTGATTTGAAATTCACATTGGGGGCTACTTATGCAGGTGCTTTTTTTGTAAAGTATGGTACAGTTGTTCCATTCTACGAATATGACCGTCAGCGTTTTGATCCTCTTTTTTCCGATGCTGGAGATCATAAAGCTTTAATTGGTGGACAACATGATAACCGGTTTATTCTGAACTTTAGAGCTGATAAGTATTTCTTTAACAATAAGCTGAATATTTATTTGTATGCAAGCGACTTGCTTTCAGCTCCCTTTACTGAAGGCAATAACCAATTCTACGCGGTATATCCACGTCAGGTTGGAGGTATTTATGGTTTGGGTTTAAAATATATGTTTAATTATTAGAGGTAAGCTGTCTTTTAATTTTATTGCTTAAAGCAAATAAAAAGCTCTGAGAATTTTGGGATGCCCTTTCTGTGATGGTATCCCAATTTTCTTTCAAACATCAACCGGTTTCATTACCTGATCGATTATTTATATCAATCGTTTCGAATCTCAGCATTGTAATTTAGACACCTCTTAAACTCAGTTTCGGGCTGCGTACTTGTCCTCCGACACGAATGCTGAAGCGGGGATTTGGGGAGACGTTCGGGGAAAAAGTAAGGGCGGGACGCTGAGACAGGGAGGTTTTTTTTCAAAATTTTTTTAGTACATCTATCCGTGTCAAGAGATATTTTATTTCAAATCCAACCGTCTAAAAAAGATATCCTTATATCGTTTGCTGATAGATAATTTATGTGTAGCAATATAAACATGGTTATTTTCAATCTTTTGAATTTGGTCGATGTTTACAATATAGGATTGATGGATTCTTATAAACCGAGCAGAAGGCAATTTTTCTATCAATTCCGAAAAAGTCATCCGGGGAGAATAACTTTTTTTATCGGTAAAAATGTCTAAATAATTACCCGAGCCTTTTACCAAAAGGATGTCTTCGAATTCAATTTTTATATTTTTTATACCGTCTTTGTTGTAGTTTCATTTTTGGTTTTTTAAAACTTTAAACAAAACTATCCTTGATTCAATTAATAATAAAAACAATGTTACCATCACGCCATTAATTGGTGTGAATGTTTAGTTTGATGCAAAATTTGAAATATGAGATAGTTGTCTCTTCAGTTGCTTCTCTCCCAGAAGCCCTATATCCTGTTGCACCATCTATTCTACAGACCGCAGGGAGTAAACCGGCATGTTTTATGACCGCGTGTAGTCAGTGCATTTTTATTTCATCAACTCTCGAGCTTTAACTCTAACGATTTTTCCATTTCTTGAAATCACAAGCTCTGCATCGTCCTTTTGCTTTGAAATCAATAAGCGTTTGTATGCTAAATTAAGCCCTTGAATAATTTTAGCCCGCAAATCTTTTACATTTTCCCTTGTCATGGTTTTACGATTTGATTGTAAATGATTTGATTATAAATCTCAATATTTTCAGTTTTAAATCCTTCTGCTACAATCCCATGTATCCTTTCGACTGGGCTTCTCGAATAAATTGAACGTATGATTTCGTCGCTAAGGTAGTTTCAAAAGCAAAGTCAACATTATGATTTATTAAGCCTTTAATCCGTGATAACATAATCCGACCTGCTTCAATGGCAATTTTATCAGGTTGAAAAGGTGATAATCCCTTTGCTATTTCATCTGCATTTACAAACTCCTTACAGTTCAGCATATCAGGCAAAACAGAATAAGAGGCAGTTGTCTTTCCTGCTCCATTACATCCTGATATTACATAAAGATTTGCCATTTAAAAATTTTTATTCAAAGATAAGCTTATGGGTTTAGTCCATTAAACAGGCTGTCGG
>JAWOHT010000127.1:0-22579 GCA_046485045.1 Bacteroidales bacterium | reverse complement strand
AAATGCGCAGGTTGATTGATTGCTGGATATCCATATAGCGGTTATAATCGCTGCTAAGGATAAAATATACAATTTCAAAATCGAGGCTGAAATCACCGTATTGCTGAAAATGAGCACGATCAAAATCTGCATCTTCCTGTATGGTAATAATCTCTTTAATTATATCGGGAATAATCCGAAGGTTTTCAATGCTTGTCTGGTATGTAACACCAATTTTAAAGAGTATTCGTCGTTTTTGCATCCGCTTATAATTGTGAACACGCGAATTGGTAAGATCACTGTTGGCAAAAACCAATTCCTCTCCGGTAAGACTTCGAATACGCGAAGTTTTTATTCCAATAGATTCAACCGTACCAAGTTTCTGATCCACTATAATAAAATCACCAACTTCAAATGGTTTGTCGAAAAAGATGACAAAATAGTTAAACAGGTCGCCAAGAATATTTTGTGCAGCAAGAGCGATGGCTATACCTCCGATACCCATTCCGGTGATAAACGCAGTGATATCATACCCAAAATTATCCAGCAGGAAAATAATACCTAAAATCCATATCACTATATTGATAAGAATCATGATACCCTTCATCTGCTTTATTTTAGTCTCGCTGTCTTCCAGGTTGGAAAGTTTACTCTTAATAGCATGCCTGATAGCAGCGGTGATAAGTCTCAATGCAAAAAAAGTAATAACCACAACAGATGCTGCATGGAGAAATCCTTCTATTTTCTCGCTTAGAGTGAGGGTATTCACTGAAATAAAAAATGCCGTAAAATTAAGCAGGGGTATAACAGCCTTCTCAAGGGCACGAACAATGAAATCATCAAGCATGGTCTCAGTCTGTTCAGACCATTTCTTAAACCGCTTAAGAACAGCGTATTTAACAACTTTTAAACCCGCCACCAATAAGACAAATAATCCGGCAGCTACCAGGTATTGAAGTACTGTATTTTCGAAATATTCTTTTTCAAGAAAACCCATTGCATTGAAAATTAATATTAAACAATTGTCAAAAATAACAATTTATCTTCGCAAAGCCTGATTCATATCCCTGAATGAAACCTTTCTTATGAAGTTAAATTGCGATCTGGTTATGCTGAAAGAAAATGTATATATTGTTCGGGGTTACCTTGACAGGGTTTGACAATAAAGCACTTCCATATAATTATCAGGCACCATCCATCTTAGTAAACCCTGTCTGGGTTAAAACATAAATCTTTTGACTACCCTCCGAAAGTCGCTGTTTTTGGTTGGTTTTATATCCCTGCAATTATACTCTGCCCGCGAAAACCCAGTCGCCCCCGACTTTCTCAAGAGTATGGTTTTCTATCTGCAGCAGTCTTTCAAGTATCTGTTTCTTCGGAAAAAAATGCAAATGGTGGTCAAGGGTATAGTAATTGAAACGCTGGCACGGAACAACAATAATAATCAGCCTTCTTGCCACCCTTTTCATCTCGTTTACAGCGTTTTTTATATTTAAGATATGCTCAAGGGTATGGGTAGAGATTACAATATCAAAAGATTTATCTTCAAACGGCAAATTTTCAGCATTTGATTTTACATAATCAAAATTAAAACCTGCAGGCTTATCAAATACATCTGCCCCGGTCACCCTGTATCCTTTTGTATGAAGTATGTTCAACATATAACCTTTACCGCAGCCAACATCAAGTATTGTACCCGTATCATTCTCAATATACTTTAAAATGCGCCTTACGGACCCCCGGTTTAAATCTGTGGTTCTTTCCGTACCAATGGTCTGATAATCACTGTATATTTTTTCAAGATCTTCATTTGTGATGGTGTAAATACCGGCCTTAAACTCCATGTTTGCTTTAACATTCCTGCCCTTAAATGCAAGGTAATAAAAAGGGTACATGAAATACCTGTTATCCCTGATAATTGGCGGAACCAGATTATCAATAATATAACTTACTGTACTGGTAAATGAGCGGTTGATTAGAAGCTTTCTGAATATTTTCAACATAAAATTTGTACGAAAATGTATGTTCAGTATTATCCCTGATTTTGTGTGTTAGCCAAAGATTCATTAAGAAACAATTCAGCCATATAAAGCGGTCGGTTTTTCACCTCCATATGAATCCTGCCAAGGTATTCCCCGATAATCCCTAATACAATAAGCTGTACCGAACCAATAAAAATAACCATTAAAATGGTGGTGCCGTAACCGGTAAACTGGTACGTTTTACTTGTTAGAAAATCAATGGTAAATATTATTCCAAGTATCATTGAAGTAAATGCTGCAATTATTCCAATATAAGAAGCTATTCTGAGCGGCTTGATAGAAAATGAGATGATGCTGTTAATCGCCAGTAAAAGAAGCTTTCTGGTGCTGTATTTCGATTTGCCTGCAAACCTGGAGGGTGCCTCAAAATCAATAATTTCCTGATTTTTTACCCCCAGCCAACTGATTAGCCCCCTGAACATGCGGTTGTTTTCTTTCATATTCTTAACAACATCGGCATATTTGCGGTCAATCAGCCTGAAATCGGGAAACTGGGAAGGAATTGGAAAATCTGACAAAGCATTGAGTACCCTGTAAAACAATTTACTTTTCGCTCTGCCAAACCACGAAACATCTAAATTATCAGTCCTCCTGGTAAGGACAATATCGGTGCCCGATTCCCACTTGTGAACCATCTGTGGCAGTATATCAGGCGGATGCTGCAGGTCGGCATCCATAAAAATAACACAGTCGCCGGTGGCGTAGTCAAGTCCTGCCGTCATCGCGATTTCATGGCCAAAATTGCGGTACAGGTTTACAAGTTTAACCTTTTCATCCTTTTCAACAAATTCTTTGATGATTGAAATAGAATTATCGGTACTACCATCGTTTACATAAACCAGTTCATAATTAACATGGTCTAAGTTTTTAAAAACTTCTGTTATCCTTTTATTTAGTTCTTTAAGGTTATCCTGTTCATTGAAAACCGAAACCACAACGCTTACTTTTGATTTTTCAGGAGACCTGTTCATTGGTTACTTTTTAAACAGAGGCCAAATTATGATTTTATTTTTATTTATTGAATATTTCCGAAAAGAAATAAATACATTGTGGTTTTCACCGAATCACAGTCATTTTTTTTCACTACTAACCGAATAAAATTGTTTTTAGAACAATATGCCTCAAGCCGGCAAGGCTTTTACTTTTTTTCTGCAGCAAAAAAAAGTAAACAAAAAATGCCGCCGCACCAGATAAAATTGCTAAAAATCAATTCATTTCGCTAAAAGAAATGAACTCACCCCTCCTTCGTCGGGGCTCAGACAGCATTTCTTTTTTAACGCTCCATTCATTGATTTTTTTAACGCATTTTCTCTGAGGCGGAGTTACACCCCTACATCACCTTTTAAGTCAGAAACCATTGAAAATATTAATCGTTTCAGGAAATTTTCATTTTTAGTCGGACATTAGTGATATTTTTTAAATACTTTTATTTCTAATTATATTTGGCTGGTTTCTACTATCAAACATATGAATAAACTAAAATCTTCTTCAGCCTCAAAATTGTATATTGATTACTTTATTATATTTATCATCCTTATAACCGGGATGTGGCAACTATTCTTTTCTACTTCTATTATGAAGTGGGATATGGCCGACATCAACCTGCCATGGAATTACTTCATTACAGAATGCATTAACCAGGGGATATTGCCCTTCTGGAACCCCTATTCGCGTTTTGGGTTTCCCCAATACGGCGACCCGGGCACATGGTACCCGGTGAAATACCTTATAGGTTTCATCAGGCAATATGATATCTATTCCATGCATTTTGAATACCTTCTCCACCTGTTTCTTGCAGGAGTGGGTATGTACAAGTTAAGCAGTTACCACGGGTTTTCAAGGCCGGTAAGATTAATAGCTTCTGTATCTTACATGTTTTCAGGATTTTTCATCGGAAATGCCCAGCACATCTGGTGGCTCATAAATGCTACATGGCTTCCCTTTGGATTTCTATATTTTCTAAGGTTACACAAAAATAACTCGTATTCAGATGCGCTAAAATTGGGATTGGTATTCTTTCTCATGCTCTCGGGCGGCTATCCGGGTCTGTTTATCTCAACAGCATACCTGTTTTTGGTTGTCTTTTTGATATTCGTTGTTTCAGACATAAATAAAGGCAAATACACAACCCTGATACCATATATTTCTAAACTTTTAATAGCTGTTCTTGTATTTGTACTTTCCTCAATGGTAATATTGGTTAGTTCATTCGATTTTTCACAGCATATCAACAGGGGAACCGCGTTGCCATATGACAGCGGAGGCATTTTATTCGGCGCCTATTCACCTCGTGCAATGCTGTCAATTCTTTTTTCGTATGCCTCGAGTTATAACAACACTGAATTCTGGGGCCCTGACTTTTCAATGGTCAACACCTATTTTGGTTTTTTCAGCCTGGCTTTCCTGTTGATTTATATGGTCAGGGGCAAAGCCTCAAAACAAGGTTGGGTTTATACAACTGCTGCACTATTGTTTTTAGCAATAGCCATGGCTGAAGTATTTCCGTTCAGAAAATGGCTTTACCTTTATGTCCCGTTTATGGATATGTTCAGGTTTGCATCGCTGTTCAGGATATTTTTCATTTTTTTTCTGATTCTTGCTGCGGGTTATGCACTCCAAAAGCTTCTTACCAATGTTGACTACAGGAAGAAAAGTATCAGAAACTTTATATATATCAGCAGTCTGCTATTTGTTTTTCTCGTCATGATATTTTTCAAAACCGAGAAGTGGTTGTTTAAATATCTGGCAACTGACGGATTTACATTTTTCAATACCAATGCCGGTCTTAACGAAAGAATATTTCTACAGGGAATTATCATTTTGATTTTTAGCATTCTATTGATATTCATAGTTATAAGAGGCATAAAATGGTGGAAATATGCCCTGCTGTTTGTTATATTTGCCGACATGGTGATCGCGGTACAGTTAAACATTCATGCCACGGTGGCAAGTAATTATAATCCCCGTGCACTCCAGGAGTATATTAAAAACCTGCCTTCCGGCTTTCCGGCACCTTCACCCGGGCACAGCATGAAAACGATGAACGACAGCACCCTGGGTAAGTTCTCCCCCTATCTTTGGCGCAACCTGGGAGAATTATATAAGTCTCCCTCAACAGGCAGTTTCAGCCCTTATAAACTAACTACCATTCAAAGCGCTATGAAGGAGCATCGGATTGATGAAATTCTTGAGCTGCCACCTGTTTTCCTCACAAAATCTCTCGACCTCAAAGGATGGAAAGATGCGGCAGAAAACCTGAAAACTTATAGTCGGGCCATTAAAGTTACCAGGTTTGAACCAGGCTCCATGGAATTCCAGACAAACACCGATACCCTGATGTACCTTGTAATTCAGCAAAATATTTATCCTTACTGGAAAGCAGAGACCGATGGCCTCAATCAGACAATTACACCTGTGGCCGATGCATTTATGGCTATAAAAACAGGAAAAGGTTATCACCATACCACCCTAACATTCAAAAACAATAAGGTAAAAAATGCCTTTTGGGTAAGCCTGGTTACATGGATTTTATGTATTTTCCTGATCATCTTTTGGTTCATTACAAAACCCTCTGCCAGAAAGGAACAAACATTCAAGCTTACAGTAGTTTTCATTGCTGTTGGCTTTCTGTTGCTGCTTTTTGCCAAAAATAAAAAACGATATGGGTCTGATGATGAAACATACGCCTCTTTGCATCAATATGCCAATAATTTAAGCGCCGACACGGTAGATATGGTCTTCAACATTGACAATCAGGCCTGGTTACCTGAACCAATCGCGAAAAATTCGTCGCAAATTAGATTACAGCAGATGAGCGACCTGAAATCGTTTCAACAAGAATTGTCTTTAAGCGCCAAAGAATATATATTATTTGCTTCAATTAACATGCCTTATATACCTGAAACAGAATGTATACTCAATACTTATTTTCCGGAAAAAATTTTCAGGAAACAGTCAGGGCCTAACTACTATTCGCTACAAAAAAGAGGAGCCGTTTCATCTCCGGTAACTGTCTTCAGCAGTAAAAACATGTTTGAACAATCAGTACAACAATGGACTGAGAACCCATCGTGCCTTGATACCCTGGCTGCTTATTCGGGAAAATACAGTTGGCGGCTTGATTCTTCAAATATTTACAGTTCAACTTTCAGCACAGCTATTTCCGGCCTTCCGAATTTGAAGAACAAACATTTCCGCATTTCGGTAATGGCCTTAACCACCACTGAATCTGACGCATATATTGTTTTCGACGTTGTACGAAACGGGAATAACATATTCTGGAACGGTAAAAAAATTAACGATATGGTACAACCGGGCAAATGGCAAATAGCATGCACAGTACAACATCTCATTATTCAATTGAAAAAAGCAGACACGCTTAAGATTTATATCTGGAATAATTCCAAGGGAAAGGTATGGATAGATGATTTCAAAATAGAAATCGTTGAAAATGAATAACTATTCCAGACTAAATCACTATTTTTTTACTTTAAGCGCCACCACCTGCAGATCTTCATCCCTTGACGAGCCTCCTATCATAATATCGAAATCGCCAGGCTCTACCACATACTTCATATTGATATCATAAAAAGCAAGATGTTCAGGCTTGATTTTGAGGGTAACCATCTTCTTTTCACCAGGCTTCAGACCAACTCGTTTAAAACCTTTTAACTCCTTAACAGGACGGGTAACAGAACTTATTTTGTCGCGGATATACATCTGAACAATTTCATCGCCTGCCATTATTCCCGTGTTTGTTACCTCAACTGTAACCGAGGTTGAACCGGTTCTCTTAATGGTAGTTTTATCAAGTTGCGGTTTTCCGAATTTGAATTGGGTATAGCTCAATCCGTAACCGAAATAAAACAACGGTTTGATATCCATAGAAAGATAGTCGTGAAACTGAGCGCTGGGTTTATGGTTGTAAAACATGGGCAGCTGTCCGGCAGATTTCGGGAAGGTAATTGTTAACTTGCCCGAAGGATTAACATCGCCGAAAATAACATCGGCAGCTGCAATTCCGGATTCCTGTCCCATATACCATCCTTCGATAATGGCAGGTATTTTTTCAGCCATATAATTGATTGACAGTGGTCGCCCGTTCATCAGGTAAACCACGACAGGCTTTTTCAGCGCTACGATGGCTTCGACCAATTCATTCTGTTCACCAAAAAGGTCAAGGGTAAGATTATCACCAATATGTGTCTTCGCCCATGCCTCGCGGCAAAGATGTTCGTTCTCACCTATTGCCAGAATTACAACTTCGGCCTGTTTAGCCACTGCAACAGCCTTTTCAATTAGTTTAAGATTTTCTTTTCGTGAGGCGAAGACAATCTCGTCATATTTCCAGTTGAAATAGCTGTTGGTGGTATTTGTGGTCAACTTACATCCCTGTGCAAACAGTACTTCTGTGCCCTTGCCAACTTTTTTCTTAATGCCATCAAGCAGGCTGACTTTTTGGTAAGGCTCGCCCGCATATCCTCCGAAATATACATCTTTGGCACAAGGCCCGATAACTGCTATTCTTTTGTATTTATCTTTTTTAAGCGGTAACAGGCCGTCATTTTTAAGCAGAACAATCGACTGTTGTGCAGCTTTTAATGCAACAGCCCGGTGCTCTTTCTTTTTGCTTACCTTAACGGCATTGTCTGCATCTACATAAGGATTTTCAAAAAGGCCGAGTTCAAACTTCAGTTTCAGAATTTGTTCAACAAATGCATCAATATGTTTCTCTTTGATCTTACCTTCTTTAAGCAATGCCGGCAGATGTTTATAATGGTTGGCCTGCGGGAGTTCATACTGAATACCGGTGTTGAATGCTATACAGGCTGCATCTTTTCCGTCCTCTGCCACAAAGTGTTTCAGGAACAACTGGTCAACAGCATAATAATCAGAGACCACGAGCCCTTTGAAACCCCACTCTTTTCTAAGCAGGTCTTTAATAAGCCATTTATTGGCATGTGATGGCACTCCGTCAACCTCGTTGTAAGAAGGCATAACAGATACAGGTTTAACTTTGTCAATACACATTTTGAAGGGTGGCATATGAAACTCACGCAGGTCGCGCATCGAGTAATTTGCAGGCCCCTGGTTCTGGCCGCCTTCTGATTGCCCGTGTCCTATGAGATGCTTCAGTGTGGCAGCCACATGGTTATCTTTTACAGTTCCGTTTGAAGTTCCCTGTAGTCCCTTCACGGCCGCGCAAGAGAGAACTCCGTTCAGGTATGGATCTTCACCGTAGGTTTCTTCCACCCTGCCCCACCGCGGTTCGCGGCAGACATCAATTACCGGGGTTAAGGCATGATGCGTGCCGCGCGAACGCATTTCGTTGGCCACCACGCTATATACCTCTTCAAAAAGCTCAGGATTCCAGGAGCATGCCAGACCAATGGCCTGGGGAAAAACGGTAGATTCAGGACGCATCATACCATGCTGGCCTTCATCTACAAATAAGGTTGGAATTCCAAGTCTTGTTTCTTCAACCAGATATTTCTGAATCCTGTTTCTTAGTTTTACGGTTTCCTTAATTCCGAAGGGCGCAGGATGAATCGAGTGGCAACCGTTTCCAAAAATCTCTTTCATCTTTGCAGGATCGTTGAAAATCTCTTCTTTGAAATCTTCAACCCCGCCATTCCACAAACCCATTAACTGGGATACCTTTTCTTCAATGGTCATACGCGAAATCAGGTCTTTTACCCTTTTATCTGCCGGTAAAGCCGGATTTTTATATGGTGCATCTTTCAGCAATATTTTTCCTTTACTCATTTTGATTTCTCTTTAGATAATTAATAAAATTTACTTCTTAACAGTTTTCAAAACTGCATGGTATGCAGGTTTAGGCTGATAATTGCGGTCAAACAGCAACGGATAGGTTGTCCTTCCCTTTATCGGCCAGTTGTTTTTCCATGAATAACCATCGTGTACGCCCCAAAATGTTATGCGGCTGACACTTTCTTTGTATTTTACAAACGTATTGAAAAGATCGGCATAACGGCTGGACAGTTGCTGCTGAACAGAATCGGGAAGGCTTTCAGTATAAGGATTTAATTGTTTCTGATATTCAAAATTCTGAGATACCTCAGCACCGGTTAAACCCATCGGTTCGGGAATAACATTTACATCAAGTTCGGTAATCATCACCGTCAATCCCATATCTGCAAAGATTTTTATACTGGTATCAATTAACTGCAAGTGGGGCAAATTCAATTGCCAATGCCCCTGTATACCCACCCCGTCTATCTGAATACCTTTATCCTGTAAAGTTTTTAGCAGAACTACGGCACCTTCTCTCTTTACGGGTAATTCAATATTGTAATCGTTGTAATAGAGCTCTGCATCGGGATCAACTTCTCTTGCAAACTCAAAAGCTTTTTGTACAAAATCTTCTCCGATTATTTCATACCATTTTGATTTACGCATTTGTCCGTCATCTCCAACAGCTTCATTTACTACATCCCAACCTTGAATTTTACCTTTATATCTGCCAACAACTGTTGTAATATGCTCTTTCATAAGCCTGAGCAGGGCATCGCGCGATAAAGTATTGCCGAGCGAATCTTCAAACACCCAGTCGGGTGTCTGTGAATGCCAGACGAGACAATGCCCTACAATAAACATATTGTTGCGCTGCCCGAAAGCTACCATGCTGTCGGCAGGTGCAAAATCATACACACCTGGTTGCGGATGCACCCTTTCCCATTTCAAACAGTTTTCGTTGGTTATTGAATTAAAGTGCAGCGCTATAAAAGGTTTTGCCAAAGTATCTTTTTCATATAATTGAAATTGGTTAACAGCAGCGCCAATGTAAAAATACTCACTAAAAGCATCCTTCAGGCCTTTTTCAGGCTTTGAACAGGAAATGGTAAAAAATGCGATTAGAAACACAATACCCGTAAGTGGTATCAACCTGATTTGAATTGTTGATTTTTTCATCGCTATAATATTATAGATTAATATGTTGAAAATTCACCAAAGTAAAATTATAAATGTGTTCTTCTTCTTGCCAGATCATCCTGCATCTTTAATTCCACATTTTTTGATATCTGGTAGTAGAAAAGAGTAATGACCACAACTGCCAGAGCTATTGCCGGATAGACACTTGATGAAAGTCGTATTCCTGAAACAGCCAGTGGAGTAATGGCATCTTTGTTATAACCGTAAAGAGAAAGGATCAATCCACCAATGAAACCTCCCAGAGCCAGTCCAACCTTTAGTCCAACAACAATACCGGCAAAAACTATCCCGGTTGAGCGCCTGTTAAGTTTCCATTCGGAATAATCAGCAACATCGGCCATCATGGCCCAGGGAAGCGGCATGGTAATACCCCAGCAGAAATTAAAAAGCACATTTAAAATAAGGGTAAGCAATATACCATTTGATGGAATAGCTATAAAAAAGAGTGTTGATAAGGCAGCAAGCACAAAGCCGATTGATAGTGTAATCTTTTTTCCCAATTTGACAGCCAGCGAATTTGAGACCATTATTCCAATAATGGCAGCTAACTGGCCCAAAATATTCATAAAACTGAAAGCACTGTCGGCATAATTAGCTTTTTCACCAACAAATCCCATCACGCCAAGCAAACCCAAAAGACCATCATCTATTTTATCCATAAAAACTGTAAGACTGTTCACATCAAGATAATATCTGAAGAAATACAAGAGGTTGCCATTTCTGATTGCCAGAAAAACAAACATCATCACAAACAGGAAAAACATGGTAACCCACGGTTTATTTTTAAACAGGGTGACAACGTCTTCTTTCAGCGACGATTCCTGCTTCGGATCGGGCTTAATTCTTTCTTTGGTTGTGAAAAAGGTGATAAAGAAGAAAAGCGTTGCCAGAACAGCAAAAATCCCCATTGTAATTCCGTAACCTTTGGCGCTGTCGCCCTGTCCGAAATGATTCACCATAGGCAGGGCAAATCCCTGAATGGCAATGGTAGCAAGGCATACAACAACAAAACGCACTGAAAAAAGGCTTGTACGCTCTTTCATATCACCAGTAATTACTCCACCCAGCGAAGAATAAGGTATGTTATTCATGGAATAGATTGTCATCAGAAGTATATAGGTTACATAGGCATACACCATTTTACCGGATAAACTGAAGTCGGGAGTAACAAATGCCAGGAAACCGATTATTCCAAACGGAACTGCTGTCCACAAAATCCATGGCCTGAACTTACCCCAGCGGGTTTTGGTGCGGTCAGCTATAGCTCCCATAACAGGATCTACTGCCGCTCCCCACAGGCGTCCCACCAGAAAAAGTGTACCGGCTGCAACTGCCGATATTCCAAAAGTATCAGTGTAAAAACTTAATTGAAGAAGCATCATGGTCTGGAAAATAAAATTGGCGGCGCCGTCACCCAGACTGAAGCCAATTTTTTCGCCGAATGAGATCTTTTGTGTTTGCATATGCTTTAGCAGTTTTTGGTTGATGTTTTGAATTATTATTCAGCTAAATTATAAAAAAAGAAATACAAAAATGCTTTTTGAATGAAACTAAGCGTATTTTTTACGTTAAGTAAATTAATGAAATTTATTTTCTACTTTTGTACAACAATAAATTTCACAAATGGATACTTTTTTTAACCCATATATCTCGGTTGATAATGTGGTTTTCGGATTTGATGACAACGAAGGATTAAAAGTACTACTGATAAACCGCAGCAGAAAAGATGATCCTAACCTTAAAAGGCTGAAGCTGCCCGGTAACTTTATTAACAAGAATGAAAAACTGCACGATTCGGCCAATAGGGTCCTTAAAGAATTTACCGGTATTAAAAACATTTATCTAAAGCAATTTGCCGTATTTGACAACCCGGGCAGGCTGGGTGACGGCGATGACCTGAAATGGCTGCGTGAGCGAGCCGGCACCGAAATTGAACGTGTTGTTACCATTGCTTACTATTCGCTTGTTAAGCTTCACCAATATTCTGAAACCGAGCTGTCGAAAGCATACAATGCCAGATGGTATGGACTTAATGAAGTCCCGAATCTAATTTTCGACCATAACCAAATAATTAATGAAGGCCTGGCTACCCTGCAAAAAGAATTCCTTACAGAACCGCTATGTTTTGAACTTTTACCCAAAAAATTTACCATCAATCAGTTACAAAAAATTAGCGAAGCAATCCTCGGTTTTAGTATTGACAACAGGAATTTCAGGAAACGCATCAACCGCATCGAATATGTAATGGCATTGAATGAACGCCAGACCGGTGTCTCGCATAAACCGGCCCAGTATTATATTTTCGACCGTGAAAAATTCGAAATCGTGAAGAGGGAACATACGGGTTTTATAATATAATTCATAAAAATGATGAAAACTATAACACAACCAACGCGATTTATTCTCTGGAAATATATCTGCCTGATGTATTTCATTTTTTCGCCCATGAACATGAAGGCGGGAAATGATTACAAACTCTGGCTACAGTATTCACCCGTTAGCAGCCAGAAGATGCTCAGCCATTACAGGCAATACATTAATGAACTGGTAATCGGTGGAAAATCTGAAACGATAAAAATTGCCGAAAAAGAGATGTCCGGTGCACTGTCAAAAATGCTGGGAGTTGAGGTACCGGTTTCAGATAAGGCTACCCATGATAACATTCTTGTTGCAGGAACTCCCGGAACTTCAGAAATAATACAAAACCTGAAGCTTACGGCAAAACTTGAAAAAATCGGAGATGAAGGTTATCTGATCACCAATACGAAATACAGGGGAAAGAACTGCCTGGTTATTGCCGCGAACAAAGATATAGGTGTTTTGTATGGTGTATATCACTTTTTAAGGCTTTTACAGACAAACAGTGAGATTTCAAACCTTAGCATAGAAAGCTCCCCTGAAATCAAACTCAGGCTGCTCAACCATTGGGACAACCTTGACCGAACAGTGGAACGCGGGTATGCCGGGTTTTCGATCTGGGACTGGCATCGTTTACCCGGTTATATTGATCGCCGCTATATTGACTATGCCCGGGCCAACGCCTCGGTTGGCATTAACGGCACCGTGGTAAGCAATGTAAATGCCAACGCGCTGATCCTTAACGAACATTACCTGATAAAACTCAAAGCGCTGGCCGATGTTTTTCGTCCTTATGGTATCAAACTATATCTTACAGCCCGGTTCAGCGCTCCGATCGAAATCGGGGGTATGTCTACCGCCGATCCCCTGAACGAAGATGTTAAAACCTGGTGGAAGAACAAGGTAAAAGAAATCTATTCATATATACCCGATTTTGGCGGATTTCTTGTAAAGGCCAATTCCGAAGGACAACCCGGCCCGCAAAATTACGGACGCACGCATGCCGAAGGCGCCAATATGCTCGCTGAAGCATTGTCCGATTATAACGGCGTAGTGATGTGGAGGGCGTTTGTTTACGATAACAATGTGCCTGTTGACCGCACCAAACAGGCATACAACGAGTTTAAACCATTAGATGGAAAACTTTTAGACAATGTTTTGGTACAGGTAAAAAACGGCCCGCTCGATTTTCAACCGCGCGAGCCATTCCATCCGCTATTCGGGGCTATGCCCCAAACCCCGCTGATGATGGAATTTCAGATAACACAGGAATACCTTGGTTTTGCCACCCACTTGGTTTATCTGGGGCCACTGTTCGAAGAGTGCCTTCAGGCAGATACCTATTCCAAAGGACCAGGTTCCACTGTTTCGAAAGTGATACAGGGCACACTTGAAAACCATCGGATTTCGGGTATTGCCGGGGTAGCAAACATTGGCACAGACCTTAACTGGTGCGGGCATCCGTTTGCACAGGCCAATTGGTATGTATTCGGCAGAATGGCCTGGAACCCGGACATCACGTCAGCGTCGGTTGCTGATGAATGGATACGCATGACATTTTCAAATGACCCCACTTTTATTGACCCGGTGAAAAAAATAATGATGGCCTCACGCGAAATCACCGTTAATTATATGACCCCACTGGGATTGCACCACATTATGGACGAGGGACATCACCATGGCCCCGGCCCCTGGATTGACGATGCCGGACGGGCCGACTGGACTTCGGTCTATTACCACCGCGCTGATACGACCGGTGTTGGCTTTAACCGTTCTCCTTCAGGCAGCAACGCGGTCGAGCAATATTTTTCACCTGTAAGAGAAATATTCGGCGAACCTGAAAAATGCCCCGATGAGTACCTGCTTTGGTTTCACCGCCTGAAATGGGATGATGTCACCCGATCGGGGCGAACACTTTGGGACGAACTTTGTTACAGATATTATGCAGGTGTGGATTCGGTTAGAGCCATGAGACATAGTTGGAACAAGATGGAAAATAAGATTGATGCTGACAGGTTCAGTAAAGTCAGCATGCTCCTTGACATACAGGAAGAAGAAGCTGTAATGTGGAGAGATGCCTGCCTGTTGTATTTTCAGACATTCTCAGGGTTGCCAATACCGGCAGTACATGAGCAGCCGAAACATACCCTCGACTATTACCGAAATATGAAAAAATACTTTGTGCCTGGAATTTAGCGCCGAAAAATAAGTCAATTTAACGATGAAAAAATATTCGGGGAAAAAAGTAGCTGTGGTAACCGGTGGATCTGTGGGGATAGGCTTTGCCATTGCCGAAAAGTTTGTGAAAAATGATATTTTTACTGTTATTGCAGACAGGAATGAAAAAAATGCGAAACTGGCATGCAGGCAACTGGGTGAGTTATCAGATTTCAGGATTATTGAACTTACCCGGCTCAATGCGCTTCCCGATCTTGTTAAAGAAATATTCACCATTTATGGCCGTATAGATATCCTGGTCAACAATGCCGGTATTCACCTTAAAAAGCCCATGCTCGAAGTTACCAATGAAGAGTACCAGCAGGTCATCATGGTCAACCAGACAGTGGTATTTGCCCTTTCGCGTGAAGCAGGCAAAATCATGGTGTTGCAGAAAAGCGGCAGTATCATCAACATAAGCTCGATGGCCTCTCAATATGGTATTCCACAGGTCATAGCCTATACAGCGTCCAAATCGGCAGTGGAGGGAATGACACGTGCTATGGCAGTAGAGCTTTCGCCATTTGGGGTGAGGGTCAACTGCATTGCCCCCGGATTTATACATACAAAAATGTCGGCAGGCGCCCTTAACAGCGATCCGAAAAGAAAGGAAAAAGTATTGTCGCGCACACCGCTCGGTTACCTCGGCGCTCCTGAAGATATTGGCGACGCAGCTCTGTTTCTTGCTTCAGATGCTGCAAAATATATCACCGGAGTTGTGCTTCGGGTGGATGGAGGTAATTCAATCGGATTTTAAATAACCATTTAAACCGAAAATCTGTGAAAATAAAAGATGCTGAAGTGGTGGTATGTTCACCCACAAGAAATTTCGTAACCCTTATCATTCACACCGATGAAGGTATCTATGGTCTTGGTGACGCAACACTAAACGGACGTGAGCTGGCTGTTGCAGAATACCTCAAAGAACATTGCATACCAGCCCTGATCGGACGAAACCCTTTCGACACAGAAGATATATGGCAATATTTTTATAAGGGCGCATACTGGAAACGCGGCCCGGTAACCATGACAGCCATTGCGGCCATAGACATGGCTTTATGGGATATCAAAGCAAAAGCGCTGAATGTACCCCTGTACCAACTGCTGGGCGGCAAAAGCCGGGAGAAAATACTGGTCTATTGCCATGCCAACGGAACCAGCCTCTCTCATACCCTCGAAGAGGTTCACCGGCATATCGAAATAGGGTACCAGGCCATCAGGGTGCAATCGGGGATACCGGGAATCGAAAAAACATATGGCGTGGCAACCAAAGGTAAAAAATACGAACCAGCCACCAGGGGATTGCCACAGGAAAGTGTCTGGAATAGCGACAAATACCTGAACTTTATCCCGAAACTTTTTGAAGCAGTACGTGATAAATTTGGTTACGACATTCATCTGCTGCATGATTGCCATCACCGCCTTACCCCTATCGAAGCTGCCCGTTTCGGGAAAGATGCAGAGCCGTGGCGCCTTTACTGGATGGAAGACCCGGTGTCGGAAGAGCTGCAGGAGTCATTCAGAATAATTCGCAGTCATACAACCACGCCCATTGCTGTGGGTGAAATCTTCAACTCGGTATACGATTGCAACAAACTCATCACAGAGCAGTTAATTGACTACCTGCGCATGACCATTGTTCATGGCGGTGGCATTACACACCTTTTGAAAACAGCCCATCTGGCAGAGATATACAATGTGCGCACCGGATTTCACGGCGCCACCGACCTTTCGCCTGTAACAATGGCAGCAGCGCTGCATTTCGATACGGCCATTCACAATTTCGGCATACAGGAGCACATGCCCCACGAACCGATTGTTGACGAAGTTTTTCCGCATGCCTACACTTATAAAGAGGGATATATGTACCCCGGTGACAAACCCGGTCTTGGGGTTGATTTCAACAAAAAGCTTTCTTCTAAATATCCATACCAGCGGGCATATCTGCCTGTAAACCGGTTAGAAGACGGAACGATGTGGAACTGGTGAGAAAGGCAACCTGAAAGCTTTCCAAAAGTTCAAAACTTTTGGAAAGCTGCACTGGCAATACATAAGAGAAGGGTCATTTTGTAGCCCGCAACGAAAAGATTCTAACCCATTGAATGTTTTTTGGCAATAACCCCATAGTACGCGATAACGGCAAAGCAGACGAGCGGTACCAAGAAGGCAAGGTTAATGCTGCCTGTTGCATCTGATACTACTCCCTGTATTTGTGTAAACACAGCCCCGCCAAATATAGCGAGTATAAGTCCCGAACCTCCCAGTTTGGTGTCTTCACCAAGACCACGGCATGCCAGCCCAAAGATCGTAGGGAACATAAGCGACATGCATCCGGAGATCCCGACCAACGCATACACTCCTGTATATCCACCTGCATAAATCACCAAAGCAGATAGTACGATAGCCAGCAATGCAAGTGAAGTAAGCAACTTTGCCGGTGTAATATATTTCATCAGCCAGGTACAGATAAACCTTGAGGCGGTAAATAAAACAAGCGAAGCCAGATAATAGTTGGCAGCCATCTGTTCAGCGGTTTTACCGGCGGTTGAAGCTGCAATTTCTTCAAGATTCAACTCTTTCATCACATAGCGAATGGTAAAGGACCAAACGCCGATTTGAGCACCCACATAAAAAAACTGGGCAATTACACCCCAAACATAATGTTTCTTCTTAAACAATCTTCCAAATGTAGAACTGAAATTCAGCGGACCGCCTGCCTCGGCAGTTTTGGGCATCTTTCTGTTAATGGCGATTAAAACCCATATCACGATTAACAGCAATCCAAGCGATACATAAGTCATTGTAACAGCATTTAACTCTCCACTCTGAATTTGACCTAATATCTCAGGGCTCATATCCGAACGTTCTGAGGCGCCTGCCTTATTGAGCTTCGAGAGTATAAACTGCTGACTTAAAAGTATTCCCGTAATTGAACCAATCGGGTTAAAAGATTGGGCCAGATTGAGCCTCCTTGTAGCAGTTTCATCAGAACCCATTGAAAGAATATATGGATTTGCAGCTGTTTCAAGAATAGATAAGCCTGCAGAAAGTATCCATATGGCAGCCAGAAACCAGTAATAATCGGCTGTAAGTTTTGCAGGAAAGAACAGTATGGCTCCAACAGAATATAATCCCAAACCGAGCAATATACCTGCTTTATAAGTATACTTTTTTATAAAAATAGCAGCAGGAATGGCCAGCAATCCATAACCGGCGCCATAAAAAACTACCTGGATAAGCGCGGTCTGTGAGTCGGACATACTCATGATTCTTTTAAAGGCCGATAACAAAGTATCGGTCATGTTATTGGCAACACCCCACAGAAAGAACAAACTGGTTATCAATATAAAAGGAAAAATTATTCCGGCAGGGACAAGTCGTGGTCTGAGATTGTTTTCCATAGGTTCTATTCGTTAATTTTTCAGACTGTTAAGATAATAATTGAATTTAATATTTATGATGCAGTTTAATTTTTTTGTTTGGTACTTTTCTAAAAATATTTTGACAATGCATTTGGCTTGGTTTTATATTAATGACGCCTATGCTGGTAACAGGTATTCTTTATAACCTGGAATAAATTTTTAAGAAGTGATACCTTTTGGAAAGTTTTTTTTTATCACTTATCTTCGCAGATATTTATTTCATGGGTGTTTAGCTCAGTTGGTTTAGAGCACTACCTTGACAGGGTAGGGGTCACTGGTTCGAATCCAGTAACACCCACAAAATTAATCTGCGAACCTGCCTAATTAAACCCCGCTTTTAACTTATTATCGTAAAAATTATTATTTTCAACCTTAATTTCAAACTTTTTGCATAAGCCATGGCCAATATATTAGTTATAGACGATGAAAAGAGTATTCGCAACACCCTGCAGGAGATACTTGAATATGAATCACATAAGGTAAGTCTTGCCACCAATGGCCCCGAGGGATTGGAATTGTTTGATAAAAGCAGTTACGATATTGTTCTTTGCGACATTAAAATGCCCGATATGGACGGGCTTGAGGTGCTTGAAAAACTTATGGAGAAATCGAATGATGCCGCAGTTATCATGATATCAGGTCATGGGAATATTGATACAGCCGTAGAAGCCATTAAAAAGGGTGCTTACGATTTTATTGAAAAGCCTCTTGACCTTAACCGGTTGCTGGTTACCATAAGAAACGCCATGGAACGTACCCTGCTGGTTTCTGAAACACGTACCCTGAAGCGCAAAGTTAATGGCACCTGCGACATCGTAGGAGAGTCAGAACCCATAAAAAAGGTAAAAGAGATGATAGAGCGCGTGGCACCCACCGACGCACGTGTTTTAATTACGGGCAACAACGGCACAGGTAAAGAGCTGGTTGCCAGATGGCTGCACGAGAAAAGCGAACGAGTCTCGGGTCCTTTTGTCGAAGTAAATTGCGCTGCAATTCCCTCCGAACTTATCGAAAGCGAACTTTTTGGTCATGAGAAAGGTGCATTTACCTCTGCGATCAAACAGCGTATCGGAAAATTTGAACAAGCCAACGGCGGAACAATTTTTCTTGATGAAATAGGAGACATGAGCCTTTCTGCACAGGCCAAAGTGCTGAGGGCGTTGCAGGAAAATAAAATTACCCGGGTGGGAAGCGATAAAGATATTCGTGTGGATGTGAGAATTATTGCGGCCACCAATAAAGACCTGCGGGTGGAAATTGACAGCAAAAATTTCCGGGAAGACCTTTACCACCGTCTGAGTGTGATTCTCATACATGTACCCTCATTAAACGAACGTAAAGAGGATATCGCCCTGCTCACAGACTTTTTTATCACACAGATATGCGGCGAATACGGCCGTCCGAAAGTTTCTATGAATGATGAGGCCATAAAAGAACTGCAAAAAATTAACTGGACCGGAAATATAAGAGAGTTAAGAAATGTAGTTGAACGCCTTATTATACTGTGTGACAAAACAATCACGGCAAAGGACGTTAAGGATTATGCCATGCCGATATCTCGTTAACATATTAACGCAATCTGGTTTTTACAGCAATATAATTTTTATCAAGATGGCAGGTTTCCGGCAACTATTTGTAAGTAAATTCCGTAATAAAACAACAAACTTTATAATCCGTAAGAAAATGAAACTATTTGGTATGGCTAATTTTAAAATCCTGATCCTTTCACTTTTTGTCCTTATTGTCCCTCTGTCTTGTGAAAAAGACGATTCGGGCGAAAAAAATGCCGAAGACCGTAAAAATATTGAAATATCACGATGGATATACGACAATATGAGAGAGGTATATTTATGGAACAACACCTTTTCGCAAAGTATTAATATTGAAGAGAAAATAAAACCATTTGAGTTTTTTGATGAACTGTTATTTGAAACAGAAGACAAATGGTCTTATATCACCGATGAGTACGGAGTTTTGAAAAGTCATCTTTCGGGTACACCTGTTTCAATGGGCTACTCTCCTGCCTTTGGTTTGTATGGCAATAATGACAATGTTTTGATCATCGTGGAATATGTTTATCCCAATTCACCCGCGAGCAATGCCGGATTAAAACGGGGGGATATTATCATTAAGATTAACGGTGTAATGATGGATACAGATAATTATTATGAACTTTTCAGCCAAACCAGTTATACGGTTGAACTGGGACAGTTTTACCAGAACACCTTTTATTCTGCCGGAAAGACTATTTCGCTCACAGCTACACAAATTGAAGCAGATCCGCTAATTTATAATACCATTTTCAATATCGGGGATAAAAAAATTGGTTATATGGTTTATACAGAATTTATATCGGGCAATAAAGATCAATACCTTGCAAAACTCGACCTGGCATTTGATAATTTTAGAAACAACCAGGTAACAGAACTGATTGTTGATTTGCGCTATAATCCGGGAGGCGAATTCAATGCTGCCGCCAGGTTGGCTTCGGCCATTGCACCGGCATCGGTATTAAGCAGTCCCAACACTTTTGTTGCAATACAATATAATGAATCTGTACAAAACTATTTTGAAACAACCGAAGGGCCAGACTCAGAAAGACTTAAATTCAACTATCCTGAAAATCCTCATAATTTAAACCTTTCGGATGTATATTTTCTTACCACCGGAAATTCTGCTTCGGCAAGTGAAATGCTTATTGTGGGACTCAAACCTTATATGACCGTAAAAGTGATTGGAGAAGCAACCTTTGGAAAATATTGCGGTTCGTGGGTGATATACGACTTTGATACACCACCTGCCCACGACTGGGCCATGATGCCTATAGTGATGAAATACGCGAATGCCGCGGGATATACCGACTTTAAAAATGGCATTGCCCCCGACTATTTTGTGGACGATAACCTAATAGGGGCCAAGCCTTTCGGCGATCTTACCGATCCGATGCTATCTATGGCCATTGAGAAAATAACCGGGATGACCCTCAAAACAACACAATCGCATGAAACAACTGACATAAAACGCATTGAAAGCAGGTTAGACAAAATGAAAAGAAATCTGATTATGCCGCAGTAGTCTGTTAAATAAATGAATAGACAAATGATTGGCTGCGGTTTACTCCCTGGCTATTTTAATTCTGTGCTTTTCAGAATTAGTCTTGTTTTCAAGTACACATATATATATGCCCGAAGAAATATTTTCTGAATCCCAGTAAATGGTATAATCACCGGCAGGTTTGATGCCATTCTCAAGTACCGACAAGCGTTCACCTGTTATCGAGTAAATACTTAACACGATATCAGAAGTTTCGGATAGAGTAAACATTAACCGGGCGTTATTATTTACCGGATTCGGGACACACCGTAAATTTGATTTACCTGAAAAAGACAGTTCGTTCGACACTCCTGAATAATTTACTGCAAGAAACTTCCGGGTTACCAGCTTCGACCACAATGTGCCTTTCTTAACCCTGGCCATAATTCTTAATGTATCTGGCGGCAGAGCAATCGCCTGATTATCGTATACCATGATTGAACTGTTCGCAGACAGGCTGAAATGCCCCGGGTCTGTTCCATCAAGCGAATAGCGGATTTCACCTCCGCCGGGCGCCGACATCAATAACTGAAAATCTTCGGGAATTAAGATGTTCGCGGTATTAAACACGGGAGCTTCAATTTCAGGGTACATCTCAGCATTGATAAACTGGTTGAACACGATTTCACTCCTCCTGGGAAAATAGGTATAAATAAAACTGTGATAACGTGTATTCCAGATATCAATACTGTCGTAATTCCATCTGGCCTGATCGGCAATAAGCGCAGTGTCAATTGAAGCTAACAGGTTTTGATACCTTGCCAGTCCCGGGTCCGGGGTGAGGGCACCACCTTCGAAAAAATGTTTGTTCACATGGCTGATAAACAAATTCTTAAAAGTAGAATTTTCCATCAAGTCTGAAAATATACCTGTCGGACGGTTATCCATGCCTTTGGTAAAAACACGGTTACTGTTGGCTGATGCCAATATACTCTCACAATCCCAGGGAATAAAATAGAATCCTTCCGAATTTGTTTTTCTTCTCGCCGCCACCCAGTTGTGATGGTCCCAGTCTGAGGTGCCCGCGTACAGGTTCATCATAATATAATCAACCAGATTTTCCGGGTTCAGCAATTTTTCATACGATGGATTTGGCGTTCCATCTGGATTGTTGCCCAATATTTTCTGGTAATTTTCGTTACTTTCAATTTGATCATCAGCCATTTCAACCAGTTTGGTCCAGGCAATGGTATCACCGGCTTCTATTTCAAAATAGTCTTTTATAATGTCGTAATCATCAGCGCTGCCACCCAGGTTGTCGCGCATACAATTGTCGTCCATCTGTTCGCTCAGGTTGTACATTCCCCAATATAGGCCGTTTAAATATACATGCACAAATTTATTCCGTGCAGCATATTGTCCCATCGCTCTCATGGTGGCTTTTGCCCAGGGATCTTTAACTTGCTGGCCAAGACGGGGTGCGAAGCCACCCCGTAGAATCAGCCAGTCATATTGTTTTGGAGACCCGTTTCCAAACACCTGTTCTTTAAGTTTTGTGGGGCCGAATTCTGATTT
>JAWOHT010000024.1:0-15397 GCA_046485045.1 Bacteroidales bacterium | reverse complement strand
TGCAGCTCCGGCTTTTTTGTTTTCCAGAGTTTAACAGGCATGGTCGCTATCATCTCTGTTTCAAGGCTTATGTCTGTTGCAATGCAGAGTAATGTATCACCGTGGCAAGTTTCGACAATATCGTTCAACAATTGATTATTACGATATGGTGCCTCAATGAAAATCTGCGCCTGTTGTTCTTTAAAACTCCTGTTTTCAAGTTCCCTGATACGGATATTGCGCTCTTGTTGCTTTACCGGCAGGTATCCGTTGAATGCAAAGTTCTGGCCGTTAAGACCCGAGGCCATCATGGCCATTAAAACAGACGAAGGGCCTGCCAATGGCACTACCTTTATGCTTTTTTTATGTGCAAGGCTTACGATAGCAGCCCCCGGATCGGCGATGCATGGCACGCCTGCCTCAGAGATGATTCCTATATCTGATGATGTGACAGATTGAAGAAATTGTTCGGCATCTTCGGTTTTTGTATGTTTATTCAGCACAAAGAAAGTAACCTGGTCAACCGGTTTTTTCAGTCCTGCTTTGATCAGAAACCTGCGCGCAGTCCGCTCATTTTCTACAATGTAAACATCTGTACTGTTGATTATCCTTATTACATGTTCCGGAATAACATGATCTGCAGGTGTATCACCCAAAGTTGACGGAATCAGGTAGAGTTTATTCATTGTTTCAATATTTCAGTTTTATGTCTTTTTTGCAAGAAAGGCTGTTGGGCTTTTCAATAACTTTATCTTCCAATAATTTTGTCAGCATCTGCTTAAAATCCCATAGCTTTTTTTATTACTGCCATTTCTTCTTCTGAAGTCAGCATTTTTAATAATTCAAATGCAACATTTGGAGCTGTCTCAGGACAATAAGATGTAATAATATTACCATCAACTACAATTGGCTCATTCACAACATTAACACCAAATTCTTTGAGTTTGTTTTGCCAATATCCGTTTTTTAAGTGGTATGTGGTTGCTTTCCGGTTCTTAAGAACTCCGCTTTTTCCCACGGGGAATGCCCCGCTGCATACTGTTGCAATGATTTTTCCTTTAGCATCAAATTCCCTGATTAATTTTAAAAACCTTTCGTCATATGCTTCTTCATAAAAACCAAATTCCCCAAATCCACCAGGTATTGCTAAGGCGTCATATTCGTCAACATTTATTTCTTCAATGGTTTTATCTACGATTACAGGTACATTAAAAGTACTTATAACTATATCAGTAAAACCACATGTGTCAACGAACAAATTATGTCCATAATCATTTCTGGCCCAACCAAGAACATCAATAAAAACACTAAATTCCATAGTTTCAAATGCTTTTGCCAGAAACACTAATACTTTCTTTTTTTGCATCTTTTCATAATTATCAATTTGTTTAAATTCCTATTAGTTTTGCTATTCTCGCCTTGCAGCCAAATAAGGTTTATCAAAATTAATGAAAAAAGCAGAAATCAATTATTCATTCCCCGGGGTATGAAGCAGCGGGGTTTGTTTTATGCTTCTGAGAATCGCGGCAATTGTTATACCACCTGTAAGTAACACCGTAAATCCGCACATGAGCAGCGCCATCCTCAGGCTTATGTTGTCCGACATCCAGCCGAGCAGGGGGCCAATGGCCGAAAACAGTATCCTTATAATCAGGCTTCTCACCGATAAGACTGTTGCCCTTATATCTGAAGTCGTTAGCCGGTTGATATAATCTTTAAGCACCGGTGTGGCAATTCCTCTTACAAAGTAAAAAACAAATAACAGCAGTATTGCAGGAATGCTTAAAAATATTGCGTTCAGAAAGAATCCTGAAGAGATGAACAGAAGCACCAATAAAACTGTTTTTTTCATTCCGAGATATTTTTCAATACGGTATGCCCTAACAGAGCCAATGCCAACTGTAAGGTTCAGTAATGTCCAGAATACCGGGAAGAGCGACTCGTTTAAATGCACCCTGTAAAAATATATCTGTGCAAACCAGGCCATGGTTAGTGTTGAAAATCCGATGATTGATGAAAAAATGATATGGTTACGCAGCGGTTTGTTTTCGAAAAGAGCATACTTTACAATATCAAACAACCGTGCAAGCTTTACAGGAACGAGGTTTTTGTGCCTCCCGGGCTCTGTAAGCAAGAGCGCTGCCGGAATTGCCATCAGCGCTACAAATGTTTGCAGGTAATAGGGTATCCTGTAAGTACTCATTCCTGAAAATATGAGCAGGAATATTACAAGGCCGGCACTAGCTTCAGCAAAATTGCCTGCAGCAGAAATCCTCCCCTCGTATTTCATATACTTTTTGGCTTTGCCCGAATCGAGCAATGTATCATAAAGCATGGCAGAATCGCTGCCAGAAATAAAGCTTTGGCCAATGCCAAGCAGTATTTCTGCCATAATAAATCCTGAAAACCCATGAAAAAGCGAATAGGTGCCAAACCCGAAAAACCCAAATAACGCTCCAAGTAACAGCGATATCTTTCTCCCCATCCGGTCGGCAAAATATCCTGAAGGAATTTCAAGCAACGCTATGATTAATGAGTAAATGGCATGAAGTATGAACAGGTCGTAATCGCCCAGCCCGTTCTCTTCATAAAACAGTTTTACCACCGGCATGTACAACATCAACCAACCCGATACCTTAATAACATACAGGCATACCAGGTTTCTTTTGAAGTGCTTTACCATACCGGACATTTGAAACGGCAAATATAGGGAGAAAAAAATTGAGGTAATGTGCTGCAGACTTAATACCCGAACAAAAAAGAAAAAATTGGGTTAAACAATTGATTTAGAACATTTAATATAATTTACCGGAAGAGATAACTTAATCCCATACCAAAAAAATAATCGGTTGCATTTTCGTTTATTCCTTTACCGGCAGAGATATCAATCTGAAAACCGGGCAGTAATAAATAGGTGAATCCGAAATCGGTGAGGTGCTCTGCATTGCCCTCTTCATATATGATGCCATAGCTTTCTATGAACATTCCAATTTTTTCTGAGATGCCAATACCTATGGCAACAGAATAAAAATATCCCGGGATAGCAGATTCTCCATCGTACTCCATCCCCAAATTATACCCGATAGAGAACATTTCTGAAAGGGTGTGCGAAAAGGCAAACCTTAAATTTGCAGCCGAATAAGAAGGCTTGTAATCTTTACCTGCAGTAAAAGGCATTACAAAGCCACCTAAAAATGCAATTTCGGGCAACCATTTGTCCTCTTCCGAAATTTTAATTTTAAAGCCAGTGTATAAAGGACTAAAGCCGCTTGCAATGGTTGCCGAATCATTCAATATAAATCTGTCTTTAGCATATTCCAAACCCAAACGTAGCTCAAAATTGCTAAAAACGCCGTAACGCAATAGTGTAGAATTGTATACAAAAGATTTCTGTTTGATTAAGTCACTTTGATCATTTTCAAGAACCATACCTGTTTCAATCTGAACCTTTGATACAGGAACTATGGCTGAAGACTCGGTCTGATCGGGCCTGTCGGTTATTAGCCCAGGTTCATTTATTTGTGCATTAAGTGTAAATGTTAATAAATGAACCAAAACTATTAGAACAGTATTTTTAAAAAACAATTTTTCCATTTAGCAGTTTTTATTTCAAAAATGTAAATTGTTTGTTACAAAGTTATAATCTTTCTAAAATATTCATTCGACTTGCCGATTAGGTATTTTGTTATATATTTGTCCCTTTAAATTTTTAGAAAAGATATTCTAAAGTGCTAATTTATACTAAAATAATCATTACAAACTAGTCTATAATGCAATCAATAATAAATAACAGATAAACACATGAAGATTCTGATTTGTTTGAGTAATGTTCCCGACACCACAACCAAAATAAAACTGGTGGATGACAACAAAAATTATGACAAAACCGGTGTTCAGTGGATCATTAATCCCTGGGATGAGCTGGCACTTACCCGTGCCCTTGAACTTAAAGAAAATGCTGATGCAAAAGTAGAAAAGGTTACAGTAATTACCCTGGGAGGTAAAGATGCTGAACCAACCATTAGAAAGGCCATGGCAATTGGCGCCGACGATGCCATAAGAATAGATGCCGAACCTCAGGATGCTTTCTTTGTGGCTTCGCAGCTTGCAGAAGTAATTAAAAATAACATGTACGACCTTATTCTCTGCGGAATTGAATCGAGCGATTATAATGGTTCTGCTGTTGGTGGTATGCTTGCCGAAATGCTCGATATTCCTTCTGTTTCTGCTGTTTCGACGATAAATATTAATGGCGGGGAAATCTCTATCAATCGCGAAATTGACGGAGGCAAAGAGGTGGTTACCGTTCCGGCACCGCTATTGGCTGTTGTGCAGAAAGGTATTGCCAAAGAACCACGTATTGCTTCAATGCGCGGTATTATGATGGCAAAAACAAAGCCTCTGAATGTTGTTGCACCGGCAGCGGTCGAAAGCCTTACCGAATACGCAGGTTTTGAGCTGCCAAAGCCAAAAGCAACATGCAAAATGGTTAGCCCCGACAACGTGAAAGAGTTGGTTGAACTGCTGCGTAACGAAGCAAAGGTTATTTAATTATGAATCGCCAAAAACAATAATTTTTAAAACTAAAAGAACATGTCAGTATTAGTATATACCGAAAACTGGGACGGAAAATTTAAAAAACTATCATTTGAACTGGTTTCTTATGCAGGCAAACTGGCAGAAATGCTTGGTACTTCTGCAGTGGCTGTCTCGATAGGAAATGTTTCAAACGATGAGTTGCAAAAGCTCGGCAATTATGGGGCTGCAAAAATCCTTAATATTACAGGCACCGGTTTTGATAAGCTCGACAACCAGGTATTTACCTCTGTAATAGCAAAAGCTGCAGCACAGGAAAATGCTGTTGCAGTGGTAATATCTAACAACAACACAGGAAAAGCGCTGGCGCCCCGATTGTCGGTAAAACTCAGGGCAGGGCTGGTTTCTGGTGTTACTCAGTTACCTGTTTCACTCAGCCCCTTTACAGTTACCAAAAAAGTATTCTCAGGTAAAGCCTTTGCCAAAGTGGTAGTTAAGACAGATGTAAAGGTGATTACCCTTGCACAGAACTCATTCGAGCTTGTTGAGGTTGAAAACAAGGCTGTTGTCCAGGATTTTAACCCGAATATTGACGCCGGTATGTTTAAAACCACTGTTAAAGATGTTGAAAAACAGACAGGTAAAGTACTTTTAACCGATGCCGAAATTGTTGTTTCGGGAGGGCGTGGTATGAAAGCAGCCGATAACTGGGGTACGATAGAGGAACTTGCTTCTTTGCTGGGGGGCGCTACAGCATGCTCCAGGCCTGTTTCTGACGAAGGATGGAGACCACATAGCGAACATACCGGCCAGACAGGAAAAATCATTGCTCCAAACTTATATATTGCTGTGGGAATATCGGGGGCAATCCAGCACCTTGCAGGTGTGAGCTCATCAAAGTATATCGTGGCAATTAATAACGATAAAGAAGCGCCAATTTTCCAGGCAGCCGATTACGGTATTGTCGGCGATTCGCTGAAAGTAATGCCCGAGTTGGTTAAAGCCGTAAAAGAGGCACAAGCCTCGTAACATTTGTTGCATGCTTGCCTGCCACTTAACTTAACTTTTTTTAAACCATGACAAAACAAATAGTCTTTATCATTTCCCTGTTATTAACACTGGGTGTTTTTACTTACACTGTTTTAAGGCTCATTTCGTTTTTCAGGCTTACCAAACCTTATCCGATCAAAGATTTCGGCAAAAGGTTTCTGGTGATGCTGAAGGTGGCTTTTGGCCAGACCAAAATTTTCAGGTTTCCGGTAATAGGATTCCTTCATGCCCTTGTTTTCTGGGGTTTTTGTGTAATCCTTATCGGCAGCATTGAGATGGTGATTGATGGTATTGTCGGTACCGAAAGGGCTTTAGGCAAACTGGGCGTTATTTACGATGTCATCACGGCCACCGGCGATGTGTTTGCATTTATCATCCTTATCGCAATTCTAGTTTTTCTATCGAGAAGATTATTCCTTCATGTGAAAAGGTTTGGAGGAATTGAGATGAAGCATAGCTCACACATAGATGCCAACATTGCACTTTCGCTCATCCTTTTGCTGATGGTAACACTTCTTGGTATGAACACCGCCTATGTTGCATCAAACCATGACCAGATTGCCGGTGTGTACCCGGTAAGCAATGTTTTGGCAGGCCTGTTCAGCAATATGGGCAGCTCAACCATTCATCTGGTGCATGAAATCAACTGGTGGGGTCATATCCTGCTGATTTTTTTCTTTGCCAATTACCTGCCTTATTCAAAACATTTCCATGTGTATATGTCGGTACCCAACGTGTTTTTAAGCCGGCTTGAGCCCCTGGGCAAACTTCCGAACATGAACAGCATCACGGCAGAAGTAAAATCAATGCTTAATCCCGAAACTGCATTTGCAGAAACCTCAGGCGATGCACAGCCTATTGGCAGGTTTGGTGTAAAAGATGTTGAAGACATCAACTGGAAGAATTATTTCGATTCACTTGCCTGCACCCAATGCGGCAGGTGCACATCGGTCTGTCCTGCCAATATCACGGGTAAAATGCTTTCGCCCAGGAAAATAATAATGGACGTGCGTGCGCGGATGAATGAGAAAGGACCAGGGCTCGTGAAAAACGGGAAAGATTTTTCCGATAATAAATCACTTTTAAAAGATTACATCACTGCCGAAGAACTATGGGCATGCACTACCTGCAATGCTTGTGCACAGGAGTGTCCGATAAATATCAATCATCCAACGCTTATAGTGGATATGCGGCGCTACCTGGTTATGGAAGAAGCAGCAGCTCCGGGTGAGTTGAATGCTATATTCACCAATATCGAAAATAATGGGGCCCCGTGGCAGTTTTCTCCGGAAGACCGCCTGAACTGGGTTGAATAAAATGAATTGTAAATTAGCAGATGAATCTTATCAAATAATAAATTTATGTCAGCTTCAGGGAAATTACAGGTGCCTGTAATGGCCGATCTAAAAGCACAGGGCAAAACACCCGAATATCTTTTTTGGGTAGGTTGTGCCGGGGCTTTTGACGACAGGTATAAAAAAGTAGCCAGGGCATTTGCCAGAATTCTAAACTTTTTAAAAATTGATTATGCTGTTCTGGGTAAAGAAGAATCATGCACCGGCGACCCGGCGCGCAGGGCAGGCAATGAAATGCTCTTTCAGATGCAGGCGCTGAATAACATTGCTGTTCTTGATAGTTATGGAGTGAAAAAAATCATTACCATCTGCCCCCATTGTTATAATATTTTTAAAAATGAATATCCCGATCTGGGCGGTAACTACCAAGTGATCAATTACACGCAGATTATTCATGAAAACATAAAAAACGGCAACCTTAAACTGAATTCAGACCTGTTTGCAAAATCGAAAATTACCTATCACGACCCTTGCTACTTAGGGCGTGCAAACGCTAATTATGAAACACCCAGGGCTATACTAAATGCAATTCCTTCTGCCAAAGTCGAAATGAAAAGAAACAGAAGTTATGCACTATGCTGCGGCGCCGGTGGCGGGCAGATGTTTAAAGAGGCAGAAAAAGGCAATAAGGAAGTTTTTATTGAAAGAATTGAAGAGGCAATAGAAACAGGAGCTGATATCGTCTCCACAGCATGCCCTTTCTGCATGACCATGATGACTGATGGAATTAAATACAAAAATAAAGAAGAACAGATGAAGAACCTCGACCTGGCCGAATTGGTTGCCATGTCGCTAAACCTGTAACCAGATAGCATAAAAATAAATCCTAATAATATATAAAACTTTGAAAATGGAAAACAACAATAGCCTTAAAAGCGGTGAATTTCTTGTAAAAGAGGTAAATGCAAACGAGGTGTTTATACCGGAAGAGTTCAATGAAGAACAACTGATGATCGCCCAGACATGCCATGATTTTATCGAAACCGAAGTATACCCGAATCTCGATAAGTTAGACAAACAAGACAGGGAATTGATGAAATCTATACTGAAAAAATCGGGAGAACTCGGTTTGATGGGTATTTCCATTCCTGAAGAGTATGGTGGGTTTGGACAAACTTTCATTACCCAAATGCTGGCTGCCGAAACCATTGGGTCAGGTTATTCCTTCTCGGTTGCATTCATGGCCCATTGCGGAATTGGCACCCTCCCAATTATGTATTACGGCAACGAAGAACAACGAAGAAAATATGTTACAAAACTTGCAACCGGTGAATTACTTGGAGCATACTGTCTTACCGAACCGGGAGCCGGCAGCGATGCCAATGCTGGAAAAACCAATGCCAGGTTGTCGGAAGATGGTAAATATTACATCCTCAACGGGCAGAAAATGTGGATTACCAATGCAGGTTTTGCCGATATCCTCACTGTTTTTGCAAAAATAGACAACGACAGGGTTTTAAGCGCCTTTATCATTGAGTCAAATTCGCCGGGTGTGGTCATTAATCCCGATGAACATAAAATGGGTATCAAGGGTTCTTCAACCGCCCAGATATTTTTCAACGATGTAAAAGTGCCTGTTGAAAACCTACTTGGCCGTCGTGGCGAAGGTTTCAGGATCGCACTTAATATTTTGCATATGGGCAGAATTAAATTGGGCGCCAATGTGATTGGCGCTGCCAAAAAAGCTATTAACGATTCTGTGAAATATGCTAATGAACGCAAACAGTTTGGCGTGCTTATTTCGACTTTTGGCACTATAAAACACAAACTTGCCCAACAGGCAATAAGGGTATTCGCTGCTGAATCTGCCAATTATCGCGTAAGCAAAGATATAGATGATCTTATGGTTAAGTATAAGGCCGAAGGGTGCGATCATGGCAAAGCTGCCATAGATGCCATAAGCCATTATGCCGTTGAGGCTGCCATTCTCAAAGTCTATGGCTCAGAGATGCTCGATTTTATTGTTGACGAAGGTGTTCAGATTCACGGTGGCATGGGCTATTCTGCCGAAATGGCCATAGAAAGGGCATACCGCGATTCTCGTATCAACAGGATATTTGAAGGCACGAATGAAATCAACACCATCCTCGTGCTTGACACAGCAATGAAAAGAGCCATGAAAGGCGATTTCGACCTTTTTGGAAAAGCCGAAGAACTATATGCATCAATTGGTTCAATTACCGATGGTAAACCGGCACAGGAAAGTTATTTTGAAGAAAAAATCAGAAATATTAAAAATTTCAAAAAAGCTGTTCTTTTACTGGTACATGCAGCATCTAAAGCCTTTGAAAAAAGTCTGATGCATGAACAGGAGATAATGAACAACATCTCTATAATGATGATAGAAACCTATGAGGCAGAAGCAACTGCCCTCAGGGTGCAGAAACTGGAAAACCTTAGGGGCGCAGCATCTGTTGGTTTATACAAAGATATGCTTGATGTACTCGTTTACGAAACTGCATCTAAAATCAGGAAATCGGCCCTGGATGCGGTTTATTCATTCGCTGCCCCTGCAGAAGCAGAAAAAATGGCTATGGCAACCGAAATTCTTACAAAAATTAACGGGGTAAATACAAAAGATGCCAGACGAAGAATTGCAGATAAAATGATTGAAGAGAATAAGTATACTTTCTGAGTTTTATGTTAATTTATGTAAAAGGGCATCGGGCAAAGATGCCCTTTTTCAATATAAGTTGACAGTTCATAACCAGTTTTGTTGGATTAATCAAAAATCAAAACCACACGATAAATTATGTACTATTTTTGTAGTGAGTTTTTACACTTATAATATCTGGCTATGAAAGAACTTATTCAAAAAACCATTACCATTCTGAAACTACATGTTAAGAATAACCTTGAGGTAATCAACCAGAACCAGTCGCGTATTAAAGAAATTTTACAAAGCCCGGCATCGAATGAGCGTACGGTAAATTTCGAGAAGCATTACGAAGTCAACAAGCACCTTTTGGCAGAAAATAACGATTATATTAATGTACAGCTTACACTCATCAATTTCCTTGAAAAATATAAAAATGCTGCAATTTTACAGGAATCGCCAGTTTTGGCAGACCTGACCAAAAGCAATGACGAAGAAGAGATTTATAGGCTCACAATTTCAGGGGAACTTTCTTATGACAGAAACCACCCGAACTATGAAAATAACAGTTTTTTTGTGAAGCTTCTTGATTATTACCAGGAAAAGGAAGAGTACGAAAAGTGTCAGAAATTAATGAACCTGAAAAAGCATAATTAGACAACACAAAGAAAAAATTGTTTTATTTGCTTTAAGATAATATGGGGCACTTTTGCGGTCCTTTATTAAATCTTCAACTATTAAAATACATTTTCAGCCTTAAGGCACAATTTTTCCCCAGAATAATTATATTTGTGGCAAATAAACAGAAAATGATCCTGAATTATCTGAACCCCGAAGTGTTTCTCTGGCGTAGCCCGGTTTGATAACAAACAGGTAACATATACAATAATAATACAGAAGGCATGTTGTTACCAACATGCTTTTTTTGTTGAACTTAACCTTAAAAAATTTATAGAAATGAGCAGAGTACGCAAAATTTACCTTGATGAGAGCGAGATGCCGCGGCAATGGTATAACCTGGCCGCAGATATTAAGGTCGAACCCTTCATGAGCCCCGATGGTGCAGTCCCTCCCATAGCATGGGCCCCTGTTTTCCCGATGAATATTGTCGAGCAGGAATACAGCACACAAAGATGGATTGATATTCCGGAAGGCATTTTGGATTTATTGTCGCGATGGAGGCCATCACCACTGCACCGGGCATATGCCCTTGAAGAGGCCATCGGCACCCCGGCCAAAATATTTTACAAAAATGAAAGCCTGTCACCTGCCGGAAGCCACAAACCCAATACAGCAGTTGCCCAGGCATGGTACAACAAAGAGTTCGGCATTAAAAGGCTAACCACCGAAACGGGCGCAGGACAATGGGGCAGCGCCCTCTCGTTTGCCTGCTCGCTCATTGGCTTAGAGTGTAAAGTTTTTATGGTACGCGTAAGTTTCGACCAAAAACCTTTCAGAAAACTCATGATGCAGACCTGGGGCGGAAACTGTGTCGCTAGTCCCAGTAACGAGACCAATGCCGGCCGGCAGATACTCGAGAAAACCCCCGATACACCGGGAAGCCTTGGTATTGCCATTAGCGAAGCCATCGAACAGGCAGTATCCGATAAAACAGGCCAGACCAGATATACACTTGGCTCGGTACTTAACCATGTAATGCTTCATCAGACCATTATGGGACTTGAAACCAAGAAACAACTTGAGAAAGTAGGGATTAAAAAACCCGATATTGTGATTGGTTGTGCTGGCGGAGGAAGTAATTTTGCCGGTTTGTCGTTTCCATATATTTATGATAAGATTCATGGGGCACAGATTGAAATCATCCCTGTTGAACCGACATCATGCCCCACCCTTACAAGGGCTCCTTATGTATACGACCATGGCGATACTGCAAAAATGACCCCGCTTGTTGCAATGCACTCTTTAGGTCATTCTTTTGTACCACCCCCAATACATGCTGGAGGACTAAGATATCACGGCATGGCACCCTTAGTAAGCAAGGCAGCTGTAGATGGGCTTATCAGCCCGAGAGCTGTACACCAGCTCGAATGTTACGAAGCAGGCATTCTGTTTGCAAAGACCGAAGGCATTATACCGGCCCCTGAAACCACACATGCCATTGCTGTTGCTATAGACGAGGCGAAAAAAGCCAAAGAGGAAGGCAAAGAAAAGGTGATTGTTTTCAATTTCAGCGGTCATGGGCTGATGGATTTAGTAGGATATGACAAATATTTAACCGGACAGCTTTCAAATTACGAGCTGCCTGATGAAATAATTCAACAAAATCTTGAAGAGCTGAAAGGTTATCCGTTACCGGCATCCGCAAAGTGATAATTCGTTACTGAATATAAATGAAAAAGTCCCGGTTTCTTCCGGGACTTTTTCATATGTACACTTCAAATTAGGCTTAACAGTATTTTCAAAGGTTATATGCGCTTTCACCATGTTCATAAACATCAAGTCCTTCTTCTTCAATAATCTTTTCTACCCTTAATCCGTTAACTTTTTTCAGGATAAAGAAAAGGATAAACCCAAGACCGATAGCCCATGCTGCCACGGCCAGAACTCCTGTTGCCTGTATACC
The DNA here is from genome assembly GCA_046485045.1 of Bacteroidales bacterium. Lineage (GTDB taxonomy): Bacteria > Bacteroidota > Bacteroidia > Bacteroidales > UBA10428 > JAFGPL01. The sequence continues at coordinate 3,297 of JAWOHT010000024.1, read as the reverse complement.
CAGCATTTTGAATCCGCCACCGTAAAGTAATCCGCCTTCAGTAGCAAAAACACCTACCAGCAATGTTCCCAAAGCCCCGCATATTCCGTGAACCGAAACTGCTCCCACCGGATCATCAACCTTCAGCACCTGGTCAATAAACTCAACAGCAAATACCAGCACGATACCTGCAATAATACCGATGGCCACAGCGCCTCCCGGACTTACAGTATCGCAACCTGCGGTGATGGCAACCAGTCCGGCCAGGGCACCGTTGAGTGTTAAGCTAAGGGTAGGTCTTTTATAACGCACCCATGCAACCAGCATTGCTGCCACTGCACCTGCTGCTGCTGCAAGGTTGGTGGTTATAAAAATATGTGATACCGCAACTGCATTATCATTTCCCGAAATGGCAAGTTGTGAACCCGGGTTGAACCCGAACCAGCCAAACCAAAGGATAAAAACTCCCAACGCACCATATGTAAGGTTATGCCCCGGAATAGCGTTTGCTTTTCCTTTAACATATTTCCCGATTCTGGGCCCCAGCATAATAGCCCCTGTAAGTCCCAGCCATGCGCCTACCGAGTGCACCACTGTTGAACCGGCGAAATCATGAAAACCAAGCTCCGAAAGCCATCCGCCTCCCCATACCCAGTGTCCTGAGATAGGATAAACCAACAAAGTGATAACAATTGAGTAAACGATATATGCAGAGAATTTAGTACGTTCGGCCATTGCACCCGAAACAATGGTTGCAGCTGTTGCAGCGAACACTGTCTGGAAAATCAGGCTTGCCTTATCGGTGATACCATCTATCCCGTTGCTGTTGAAGAAAAGATCGGGTTTACCGATAAATCCCCCGATATCGTCCCCGAACATAATAGAGAAGCCCACCAGCCAGAAAACAAGCGACCCGAAAGAGAAGTCCATAAGGTTCTTCATAAGTATGTTTGCAGTGTTTTTTGAACGTGTAAAACCTGCCTCGACCAGTGCAAATCCTGCCTGCATAAAGAACACAAGCACTGCTGCAACCAACACCCATAACGTATCTATCGAACTAACCACCTCACCCAGTGTGGAGGTTACTTCATTTATATTGGTAATTGTTTCTTCCATGACCATATATTTTTAAATAGTTTTAACTTTTTTATTCTTCTCCTTCAATGTAAAGTGATTTATCGCCCTTTTCACCTGTTCTGATACGATATGCCTCGTTAATATCCGATATGAAAATTTTGCCATCGCCTACCGCGCCTGTTTTGGCTGCTTTTAAGATGGCATTAACGGCAGGTGCAACGAATTTTTCACGGCAATAGATCGAGATAAGCATGCGCTCAATGGTACCGGTGTCGTACACAACACCCCTGTAAACCCTTTCTTCGCGGGCTTTACCTACCCCGCGTACTTCCCAGAAAGAAAAGAACTCGATTCCGGCCTCATTCAATGCTTCTTTTACTTCATTGAATTTGGTCTTTCTTATAATTGCTTCAATTTTTTTCATTGTAGTATATTTTTGAATATAACTCTTGTAATACTACCTTTATTATAAGGTAGTTAATCTGAATATTTAATTGATTGACTGAAATTTTCAGAAAGAAAAGCCAACAACCAGATAAGCTGCTTCAGCCTGCGGATTGACAATAACCGAGCCTGACACAGGTATTGCAAAATCCCCGATTTTAATCTCTTTTTCAGCCGAAATGCCCACATTAACTACACCGAAGATATCATCTTCACCTGCTTCTTCGATGGTGTACCATCCGTTGCCTGCTCCTGCAAATATTGAAAAGTGTTTGAATGAATATCCAAGTTCGACATAGATATCGCCCCCGGCCGATGCAGCACCCCCTGCCTCGTTAATTACATAGCCTGCAGTAAGGTTAAGTCCCTTAAAACTGTAAGAGGCGCTTATTTCTAAAGCGTGGCTTCCCGTAGAATCGGAAAAGTCGAAAAGCGGGCCCTGGTAATAATAATCGGTAACAGTAAGGCCAAGATCGCCGATAGAGTATGAGAGATAGAAGTCGTTTTCTGCAATATCAAATCCGTTTAACGAAAACGAACCCCAGGCGCCGATGGCAAAATTTCCCAGACCAAGTTCTAAACCGGGCTGAATGGATGGCCCGCCGAATTTGGTGCCACGCCATACATAATTGCTTACAACATCGGCGCCTATACTAAATGGTGAGGTTGATTCCTCCTCCTGGGCATCAACACTGCTCATGAATAGCGAACAGAATAAAAAAATGCCCACTGCTGTAAATGATAATTTTTTCATACGCTTTAAAAATTTAAATTATTAATAAATTGACACTGCAAATATAAATATATTTTTTATTCAACCTATACTTTTTTATATTATTATTTCTTTTTTTTATATTTTAATTTTTGTTACCCTATTTATTTAGGGGTATATTATTTCTTTATTGTATTTTTAATTATATACCCCCCTAATATACAAAAACAGGATGTAATCATTCCGGATGTATGAAAAAAGTTAAAACAATTGATGGTTTTGAGATGTCGGTGATAAGGAAATACATCGTGAAAGACTTCCACTGTGAGCTTCCCGGGGGAGGTAAAAACGATAAGTGCATCTGTATGTGTAAACCGGGTATACTTACAGAAATAAACAAAGCCCTTTATAAGCAGGCCGAAAAATGCGTTGATGATGTGCGCGTATTATGGGTGATCGGGTATAAACGCATCCGGCCATTTGCCTTGGATGCCTTTCAACTTTATGGTTTTTTCCAGAATCATTAAGAATTGTTTGCGCGGTATCTCTCTTGCCCCCATACTGTTAAGGTGGCGGGTTGATTGCTGCACATCAATAATCTGGTAACCATTCTTTTTTAAAATCTGAACCAGATAATATAGCGCCACTTTCGAGGCATCGGTCACCAGGTGAAACATTGATTCGCCGAAAAATGCCCCGCCTATGGAGACACCATACAAACCTCCTGCCAGCGAACCCTGAGAATAGATTTCCAAAGAATGGGCATACCCGGCTTTATGCAGGTTAATATATGCCTGCTGTATTTCTTCTGTGATCCATGTACCTTGCTGACCTTTGCGAATAACCGTTGCACAATGGCGTATCACAGCTTCAAAATTCTCATCTGCCTTCACTTCGTATACTTTTCTTTTGATTTTTTGCATCAGGCTTGCCGATGCTTTGAATTCGCCGGGGAAAAGCACCATCCTCGGGTCGGGCGACCACCAGAGTATAGGCGAATCATCGTTGTACCAGGGGAAAATACCCTGTGAATATGCCGTAAGCAAAGTTTCCATTTCAAGGTTGCCCCCGATTGCAAGCAATCC
>JAWOHT010000002.1:0-5292 GCA_046485045.1 Bacteroidales bacterium | reverse complement strand
TTGTGCTTCATGTGCTGTAAGTGTCGAGAGCATGGTGAAATCGTTGCATGGGGTGGTAAACGCATCTGTAAACTTTGCAGCCGCTACCGTTATTACAGAGTATCTTCCCAACCTCGTTCAGCCGGAGGATATCCGTAAAGCAGTTCAATCCATCGGTTATGATATTCATATTGATGAGGATGCAAAGGCTGGTGAAACGCTTGAAGAAATACATCAGAATAAATACAATCAGCTTAAATTCCGTACCATATGGGCTGTTATCCTTTCTATTCCCGTAGTTGCTATCGGTATGTTCTTTATGAATATACCCTATGCCAATGAAATCATGTGGATATTGTCTACCCCGGTGGTATTCTGGCTGGGTAAAGATTTTTACATCAATGCGTGGAAGCAGGCAAAACATCGCTCGGCCAATATGGACACCCTGGTTGCGCTTAGCACGGGTGTTGCCTATATTTTCAGTGTATTCAATACCCTTTTCCCGGAGTTCTGGCACCAAAGGGGACTGCATGCACATGTTTATTTTGAAGCCTCAGCGGTAATTGTTGCATTTATTCTTTTAGGAAGAGCGCTTGAGGAAAAGGCAAAGGGCAATACTTCAACGGCCATAAAAAAACTCATGGGTTTGCAGCCCAAAACAGTAACACGGGTGCACCAAAACGGCGACCAGACAGAAATAACTATTGAACAGGTAACCACGGGCGATGTGCTTCTGGTAAAGCCTGGTGAAAAAATTGCTGTGGACGGGATTGTTCTCTCGGGCAGTTCTTATGTAAACGAAAGTATGCTTACAGGCGAACCCTTACCGGTATATAAAAAGCAAAATGAAAAAGTTTTTGCAGGCACTATCAATCAAAAAGGAAGCTTAGAGTTCAGGGCAGAAAAAGTAGGGGCAGAAACAATGCTGGCACAAATCATCAAAATGGTACAGAACGCGCAGGGTAGCAAGGCACCTGTTCAAAGGCTGGTTGATAAGATCGCGGGTATTTTCGTACCGGTGGTTATCATCATTGCCCTGTCAGCCTTTGCTGCCTGGAATATCTTTGGCGGTGACAATGGCTTTACCCACGGGTTACTGGCCCTGGTCACAGTATTGGTCATTGCCTGTCCGTGTGCCCTGGGATTGGCAACACCAACAGCCATAATGGTAGGTGTGGGCAAAGGCGCCGAAAAGGGAATACTGATAAAAGATGCCGAAAGCCTTGAACTTGCCAGAAAAATAAACACGGTAATACTCGATAAAACAGGCACCATTACAGAGGGAAAGCCTGAAGTAACGGATATTATGTGGCTTAATAACAACGACAGTCTGAAATCAGCGCTTTTCAGCCTCGAAAAACAATCGGAACACCCTTTGGCAGAAGCCTTAACCGGTTATTTCGCTGGTCTTCAGACTTTACAGGTTTCGCGCTTTGAAAGTATTACAGGCAAAGGGGCCAAAGGATTTATTGATGACCGGTTGTATTATGTCGGAAATAAAAGATTGCTATCTGAAAACAACATCCATACAGATTTACAGCTTTCAAAGATTGCAGATGAATGGAACAGTCAGGCCAAAACAGTTATCTGGTTTGCCGGTGCAGAAAAAGCGCTGGCTGTGATTGCCATTGCCGATAAGATTAAGGCTGCTTCAAAGGAGGCTGTAGCGCGTCTTCAGCACGAAGGCATCGGGGTACATATGCTTACAGGTGACAATGGGTCAACTGCAAAAGCCATTGCAGCTGCAACAGGTATCAACAAATACAGGGCTGAGGTTCTTCCGGAACAGAAGGCTGAATATGTAAAGCAACTTCAGGCTGAAGGAAAGGTGGTAGCGATGGTGGGTGACGGTATCAACGACAGCGCTGCTCTTGCGCAGGCCGATGTTAGCATTGCAATGGGTAAAGGAAGCGATATTGCCATGGATGTGGCAAAAATGACCATTATTTCATCTGATCTGAATAAGATTCCTGAAGCAATCAGGCTTTCAAAACAAACAGTTAAAGCCATCCGTCAGAACCTTTTTTGGGCATTTATCTATAACATTATAGGCATACCCTTGGCAGCCGGGATACTGTATCCTTTCACCGGATTTTTGCTTAACCCGATGATTGCCGGGGCCGCCATGGCCATGAGTTCGGTATCGGTGGTAATGAACAGCCTGCGGTTGAAGTTAAAGGTATAAAGACAGGTATGCTTTAGCTGTAATTTGTTTTAATGGCACGAGCTGCAAGCTCGCGCCAGCGGGGTGTAACCGGATTGTTAAGGCTATATGCGAAATATATGTACCTTTAGAGCAGAAGGGGTATATATTTGGGTGTTAGCAGCCAGTTAAATCCATGACTGCAAGTTCATATTACTGACGAGTTAATCTAATGAAAATAATGTAGATAATATTTTACAATAAATTGGATTTTTCAGAAATTATATTCTAAAAAGAGAATGTCATTTTTAATGAAAATTCACTATTATTGCAACACTTAAAAACAACTGAATTTTGAGAACAATTCTAAAATTGATAATTACAGCTTAATTAATCTCAGAAACCCACAGGTTAATTTTGGATGGTTCGGGAAACTCCTTCTGAGCAGGTTTTGTATACAATTAATTTTATAAAAAATGTCCTTTGATTAGGACAGAATACATTTATGTAATTATTAAATCAAAAGAAAATGTTTGACATAAGAAAAATTCAGGAACAAGTTATATTCACAGCAATAAAAAACGAGAGTAACGAGGAAGTAGCAGCTCAAATTACGGATAACCAACAAGAAGACAATCCAACTTGGGTGAAAAACACCATGAAACGATTGGACAAAGCATTCGATTCATTAACTGTAAAAAAAATCAGGATGAATTGTCAGTGTGGTTATGGAATGGACGAGAAATTAGCCTTGGTAAAAGAACTGATGGCAATGTCTTCAAGTTTAGAAGAATTTGGCAATCACGAAAAGGCTAAAGCCGCAGGACTTTCGTTTAGCAATGGCGAGTTATTTCTAATGTTTCCATTTTGTCCATGTCCGATGCTTGCTGATGTCGAAAATTTAGAGACTAAAACATGGTGTCAATGTACCACTGGTTACAGCAAAGTACTTTTTGAGAAAGCATTCGGGTGTAAGGTTGATGTGGAACTGCTCAAAAGTATAAAAGCAGGTGATGACATTTGTTTGATGAAAATCACTCCGCTTGGTGTACTTGAATTTTAATATTTATAAAATATGTGTTGGAGGGATTTATCACTTCAACACATATAATTAATTCAAATAACAATAGAAGAAAACCGGCTGCTAACATTTTGTATAAGTAATGGCAGGTAATGTGGTAAATATCAAGGTTTGTAGTCCCCAATAGCGCGCGTTTAGCTTTAGCGCAACGCGTGCTCAACTTAGCAGAACCTTTAGTAAAGTGTAGGGGGCACCCACTATATGTCGCACCGGTGCATTGATATCAGTCTCATCCACAAAATTTCTGTTATTCCTGGCTGCAATAAATACCATTCTGTAAAATATTTGTAAATTGGCATGACTTTTCTGAAATAACACAATTGTTAACCTTATAATATTTATTTGCATATGAGACAAAACCTGCTGCCAAAAAATGAAATATCATGGTGTAACCGGCTTATCAAAGCTATATGCGAAATATATGTACCTTTTGAGCAGAAGGGGTATATATTTGGGTTTAGCTGGCATTCATCAAAAAACGAACAACAGAAATTTGAAAGAAACTTTAATTATTTGTAGAATTTTCAACCAATAGAAAGTTATATCTTATGAAAAAAGAAATATTTATTATGATTTTATTCTTCTCAACTTCAATGGTGTTTTCTCAGATTAATAAGAGTGATATTATCATTTCAGGATATGGAAATTATAATCAATCTACATCAGGAAGCGGAACATATACAAACCAATATGCTGTAAAAGGAAAATATTTAGATATAGGTGCTTCTATTGGATACTTTGTTAAAGAGCACTTTATTATTGGTGTTGGACTTGACTATATGTGGAGTAAAGAGTATAGTACAAATTCATCACTAATTAATGTTTTTTATCAAGTAGAATCAATGGATTATAAGTCTAATATTTTATTACCTAACGTCTTTTTTGGATATTATTATCAAATAGTTAATAAACTATACATCAATGGCAATTTGAAGCTAAATTTTGGGAGATTAAAATCAAATTACAGTACTACATATGCAGGAGTTACAGACATAATTTCAGATGGACAATGGGTGTCTGAATCAGATTACGGTTTCCTTTTTAATTATGCAAAATCATATGAAGGAAATTCAGAATTAGATTATTTAAGTGTCCTGTTTCTTCCAGAATTAACTTATTTTATCTCATCAAGATTTGGTCTCAATCTTGGCTTAGGTGGAATAGGTTATTCTCTAACAGACTGGGAATTGGATAATTCTGATTGGATTGTAAGTTTTAATCCTTCATATTGGAAATTAGGATTTAAAATAAGAATTTAGTTAAAACGCCAGCTAACAATGTATATACAAAATAGGCGTGACAGTAGTAAATTCAAGGGTTGTAGCCCGCTTCAATATTGTATCGGTTTGATAAGTTTGAAGCCCGCAATCGCCTACTTTGCATATACTTACCGTACGCAATTTTGACAAAATAAATTTTTAGGAGAAACTAATATGAAACACACAATAATTTTATTATCTGTATTAAATGTGATGTTCATTTTCATGCATGAATTTGACGCTTGTTATCGCAAAGAATGGAAGATGTTTAAATTTCTTCTTAAATTAAAAGAAGAAACGCAATATTTAATGTTTTTATATATTCATTTACCTCTATCATTATTTTTGTTCTATTATCTGTGGACAGTAATCAATTTCAACAACATTGTTTTATGGATTATTTGGAATAGTCTGATGGCACTTCATTTGGTAATACATGTTATTGCTGTAAAATGGAAATCGAATGTATTTCATTCAGTTCACTCTTTTATTTTTATTGGAGGAATAGCTTTAACAAGCATATTAAATTTGTGTTTGATTAATTATTACAGATAAAGCCATTTTGTCAAACTGCGTACAACAGCCAGTAGCCGGTTCCGGCGGAGTACCGCCTTCACCCAAATTGCCTTCACGTGTACCCGACGGCAACTTCGGCTACTGTCAAACGTTATGCACCATAAATTTCTTATTATGAGACATATAGTTATTATTTGGATATTTATCTTACTTTGTGTTTCTTTTAATAAAATCTTAGCACAATCAGATTTCAGGCCTGGTTATTTTGTCAATAATGACAACGACACAATCCATGGTTTGATTGATTATAAAGG
>JAWOHT010000066.1:0-4317 GCA_046485045.1 Bacteroidales bacterium | reverse complement strand
CCACTTCAGCACCTGAAAAGGCCAGCCAATAGCGCGCTTCACAGTGTTCAAATGCAGGGTTTTTTTCCCTGGCCAGGGTAGCAACCTGATTTGAGTGCAATGCCGGAATGTAATATTGGCTTCCTTTATAGATCTGGTCAGGGAAGCGGATAAAAGCCTCCAGTTCTTTTTTGGTGAAAACTTCCTGCAATACAATATCCATTTTTTTTGTTTTTGTTTGAATCAGGGAAAAATGTATACGGAAGAAATAACAATTTACGACATACGCTATGTTAGGTCAAATATCGCAAATATAGTTCAGAACCACAGAAATTCTGTTTTTTTTATGTCTTTTTCACCTTAATAGTAACAAACATAGATAGTTGCCTTGATACAAGGGGGATGGCCTTATCAAAAAAAGAAAAGAAAGGGTAAGTGAAGCCGGGAACCAATTGCTTATACGAAACCCCACCGCTCAGTAAATATCGAAAAGGTGTATGATATTTTATTTCAAAAAGCTTCAGGTTTGGAAATTTAGTTTCAAAACTTTTGCGGTCGCGTTCAAATACGATCCAGGGCAGGGCGCCATTTGCCCCACTCAGCGGCCCGGCATCGGGTATGGTCCATCCGGCCTCTGGATCAAAGGGTTCATGATGAAAATTCTTGTATATAAACCTGCCCCAAAGGCTATTGCCTGGCTCAATCATAACCATCATTCCACCTTTTTTTAACACCCTGTCAACTTCTTTCAAAAAAAGTGCTGAATCAGGAATATGATGAAACGTATCTATCATGAAAATGGCGCTAAGCTCGTTATTTTCGAACGGCATTTCAAGGGCAGAAAAAGTAAGATCGTTTGAAGGCAGTTCAATAATATCTGTGCACAGTATGGCGGGGTCAATTTCTTTTAAGAATCCGCCACCCGAGCCCAGCTCAATCATTTTCCCATCAGGAAGTATTGGTTTTAAATCAGTAAATACTTTGTACCATTCTTCATATAATTTTCTGAGAAACCGTTTTTCCCTAATGATTTGCTGGTGAGACAATGTCCTTTCGGGCGAATCCAGGTCGTGCGGAATCTTGTACTGCAGTAGCTTTTTCATTGGTTTTGTTGGAGGAATTGCCGCTTTCTTATCGGAATTTAATTTTAAACAAGGCAAAAAACCACATTTTTATCAGCAACAACCCATGCCTGAAGCGCGAAATATTGGTATCGCCATACACCCTTTCCTGGTAACGTATTGGCATGTCAATGATTTTCAGGTTTAGCTTAAAAGCGCCAAAAAGCAAATCGAAATCACCAAAGGGATCAAAATCACCAAAGTATGATCGATTCGCAGCCAGCTCAAGATAATCTTTGCGAAACATGACCTTGGTGCCGCACAATGTGTCTTTAATGGGCTGTTCGAGCAGCCAGCTAAAAGCTATGCTAAAGAACTTATTTCCCAGTGTGTTCAAAAACCGCATGGCATTCTTCTCCATGGGGTAAATAAGCCGGGTACCGTTAATAAAACCCCCTTTGTTTTTGGCAATTGCATTATAAAATTTGGGTAATTGCTCGGGCGGAACAGTCAAGTCGGCATCAAGAATCATTAAAATGTCGCCACTGGCAATAATATAGCCGGCCCTTACGGCATCGCCCTTGCCTTTGCCTGGTTGCTGCAGCACTTTTATGTCGTGCGTTGATTTGTATTTCTCCTTGATTTCCAGAATCTTTTGCCAGGTATCATCCGTAGAGTTGCCTTCAACAAAAATAATTTCAATGTGTTTCCCAAAATCAGGCATTCTTAAAATGGCGCTTTCAATATTTCCGCTTTCATTTCGTGCCGGAATTAATACGGTGGTCGAGTATTTACTTTTTATTTCTTCTTCATTAATCTGCACTATGGGTTGTGCAAAAGAATATTGATTTAAAGCAAACCAGTTAAATATGGGCAACCTTGATAAAAACTTATTCAGGAATGGAGACAAAAGCGGAACATTAAATGGGAAAAGCATCGAGGAGTTCTGCTTGTAGGTTTCAAAACCAGCCAGGTATAAGAGGTTGGCCAAATCTTTTCGCGAAATCCAGCTTTGTTTGGGCCCTCTTTTTTTAATCCTTAAAAACTCAGCCAATTTTATAAGGGGTTCCCAAAAAATGTTGTAATAGGTAATAATGATTTTAGTGTGGCTATGACAAACTTTGTGCAGCTTTTCAAAGACTTCCTGAATATCTATTAAATAGCCAATCAGGTTGGATAAAATTATTACGTCAAACTTTTTATCAATCTGAATAGCTTCGGCCGGGCAGCAAACAAAATGAATGTCAGGAAATTGCTTTTTAGCTTCTTCTATCATTTTTTCGCTAAAATCAATGCCGGTTTTTTCGCGGCCATTAATTTTGCCCAACAATTCTCCTGTGCCACATCCTATTTCAAGCACAGAAGCATTGTCATTAATAAAAAAGTTGCAGTAATCAGTAATGCTGTCCCAATAATACCTTTTACTTTTCCGGTATTTTACCCGGCTGGCCGCGGCTTTATTGAAGTAATCCCTGAGCAGCTGCCGTTTTTCTTTATGAAGGTCCATTATTATAATATGTTACAAGTTCTTTTTTAAGCAACTATTAAAAAAAATAAATCCATACAACAAGCTTAAAAAGAAATTGAAAGTAAATTGCAATACTTTGTTAATTTTAAAGCAGTTAATTTCAGTGTTCAAAGATGCTACAATTTACGCAATAATTAAAAAACCCTTGTTTTTTATGACGATTCCAGGCCAAACCATTGATTACAAAAAGGTACTTCTTTGGGTTTTTCCTTTTTTGTATTTAGCGCTCGGGTTTTATTTCAGAGAATTGCTGGGCAATCTTTCGCTCAGGTCAATGGACCCCGACTATGTTTACTATATGAGCGGGCTACTGATTTCAGATGGTTCTTTAAAACTACATCACATTGATCACCCAGGTACTCCCCTGCAGGTTATAATGGCTGTTTTTTTCAGGGTAATTCATATTATCAGGGGCAGCGGAAATAATTTCATTGAAGATGTTTTCTTGCACCCCGACCTTTATCTCTCGGTTACAAACCAAATTATTATTGTTCTGACCAGTGTGCTGCTTTTCTTTGCTGGCAGCCAGGTTCTTAAATATACAAAATCCGTTTTTTACGCTCTTATTGTTCAAACCGCCCCCTTTTTACCTGTTATTTGGTACGATCTGATTGGAAGGATCACACCGGAACTGATGCTGCCCTTCCCGGTAATTTTACTGACTATTTTAACCATTAAAGTATATTCAGAGGGTGGTTCAACATCAAGGCAATCTGTTATTCTGTTCGCCGTAATCTCCGCTTTGGGGCTTTCAATAAAACTAACCTATCTCCCCTTTCTCATCATCCCTCTATTTATTATCGACTCCTGGAAAAAGCGGTTGATATTCGCCGCAATAACCGTTGGATGCTTTTTTGTTTTTGCATTCCCGGTAACCCTTCAAATTGGCCGTTTCTGGGGCTGGATCACGGCCTTGTTTATGGGCAGCGGGCAATACGGCGGAGGGGAATCGAATATTATTGACCTGGCCTCCATGAAATCGAACCTTGGTGAATTGATTCATTACGAAAAAAGGTTTTTTTATGTATTCCTGGCGCTGATTGCCACCCTGGTTGGATATCTGGCATGGTTCCGAAAAAAGGCCGAAAAACGAATTACCCTGCTGGGTGTCGCGGTGGTTTTGTCTATAGCCATTCAGGTGCTGATGGTAGGCAAGCATTACGCCCACCGGTATTTTATTCCGGTGTTGCTGCTTTCGCCACTGTTGGTATATATCATTGCAGAGCTGATCAAAAAGTTCTATTCCGGAAAGGTCATGAACATTGCCATTAGCGTGGCCGTTGCGGTCATGATTTTACTGAGCGTGGAGCACAACCTGCGTTGGTTGCCCATTAAAACCAAGGCCATGGGTAGCGACATTGAAAATCGTTTGCCCAGCTGGCACTTTGCCCAGCTGCTCGAAAAAGACAGCTATAAGATACTTACGTCCCAAGATTATGGCGCACCCTTTATTGAGTACACCCTTACCTACAGCCATGTATGGAGCAACAGTCAAAAACGCCAGGAGTATGCATCCATTCTCGACAAATTGTATCCAAATGTTTACAACTACTTCACCTGGGACAACACCCTGAAATACTGGGTGGAGCCCTTTGATGCGGGTATCATCATGGCCTCGGGAAAAAACGTTTACCTGTACATTGAACGCGACGAAGAAGACCTATACGATAAAACCCTGGCCAAGCTCCACGAAGAAAGCCCCACGCCCTTCGTTGCCGAAAGGGAGCTTTTGTTCCGTAACCCGGGCAC
>JAWOHT010000289.1:0-6971 GCA_046485045.1 Bacteroidales bacterium | reverse complement strand
TTCCGGAACGCACTTCCAGTTTGAACGCACCGGATATTTTGTGGTAGATTCCGATACAAAGCCCGGTAAACTGTTTTTTAACCGCACGGTAGCCCTCAGGGATTCGTCACCTAAAAAACAATAGCAGGCTTTTCCTATATTTACTCAAGAAAAATGAAATTGGGACTTTTTGCAAGTCTCCCAAATGCGTTATGTTTTAAATATTCAAAAACATACAAATCAAATAAGCCGCAGGCATTAACAATCCTTTTTTTTCATATTCCTGCTTGCCATGAAATAAACTTATCACTGAGCAGCCTCCTATCCCCTGGAGAAAATACATTCAATTAAGTAAGAAAATCGATCGCCCAAATCAAAGGTTATCAAATAAAAAACATATCAGGATTACAACCCCCACCAACTTTCATCGTCTATTAGACAAAGAGGTCAAAACCCGGCAGCGTTTCTCCTGAATTCAGGATTCGCTTAATTGCATAAAACTTTGCTGTGTTTTTTCCAAAAAGCGAATGAACTTTTACAGAATGATAAATGTTTCAGATTGGGTTTGGAAACAAGGTAATTTTTTGATCAAGTGACCGAAAAACGCATGAAAAGAAAACCAAAATGTTGACCTTAAAAGGAATTCGGTGGAAGATTATCTAAATTCCGTAAATCACTGAATTATTCTCTAATGTTTGATTCTACTTTTATCCATAATTATTGATCTTTTTGTTCAAGGAAAATACGAATTTGGATTGAAGTTAAGCTGAAAAAATAAAAGTTGCAGCGCGTGAAAAAGATCCTATTGTTGGGATTGATGCTTTTTCAAATGTTTACCGTTTCGGGTCAGGTATTTGAAAAAGAAAATCATATGTTTTGGGCTTTTGCCGGGATTCAAAAAGATATCGGAGAAAAGTTCAGCATTGGATATGACCAATTGCACTCATATGACATTAATGAGCGTGGTTTTAATTTTATTCAATCTAATCTGCAATTTAGCTATCGACCCGTAAGAGCCTGGACATTCTCAGTATCCTATGAGCCCACACTGAAAATAAATGATGATCCGAATGACCAGCTTATCTATCACCGGATTTCAGGTGAGATACGGCTTTATACCAGGATTTCGGGCAGTATCAGAATGAATAACGCAATAAATGCCGAGCAAAACTTTACGCAAGGATCCAAATACCAGCAACGATACTATTACAGACTCGATCTGTATTACCGAAACACGAGTTTGCCCTGGCGCTTAAGGCCCTACATAACCCAAAGGCTTTACCTATACAATAACGGAAGATTACTTCAATATTATGATGAGGAAGGAGAAAAACTGGATTTAAAATCCCCGGACGGATTGCATGCTTATAGGGTATATGCAGGTATCCGCTTTTATCCCACAAGTAATTTCAGGTTCTCGCTCTTATTCATGAGACAGGTGGAGTTTAACACCAAACTTCTCGGAAGCAGGGACATTCATTCTTTAAATCCGAACACGAACAGCATCAGAAGGTCATTTAATAATTTCTCGGTTTTTGGGATCATGCTGAGCGCTGACATCTAAATGAAATCAAAATGGAAAAAATAAAAAGAAGCATCATAACAGCAGGTATTGACAATTATAAGGTCAACCACCAAATTAAAAAAACTCATCTCCCTAAGGCTGGTGATGTTGCTGTATTTCAGGTAATTAAACTTGGAAAACATAGTACCATTCAAGGCCTAAATGGCAACAACACCTATATATTTCCAGGGGATAAAATATTAGGTGTTTTTGGAAACCGTTATGCAAGTGAACAATTTGAAGGCTATGTTCCCGACGGGTATTATCCCACCTATCAGTTATTGGGACAAGGTGGTGTTGTCGGAAGGCTTGAGAGTTACCACAGCAAGTTTGAGGAAATTGGGGCCACCCAATTAAAATTAATCGGGTATGCTGTATATCATAATGGAAGTGTGATCAACACCCAATATCATAACACAACACCAATAACATTCAATCCGTTTCGAACCCGAAATTATAAAATATACCTTTCTGTCGGGTCAAGTATGGATAGCGGGAAAACCACAACAGCGGCCTTTTTCTCCCGTGGCCTCATGTTACAAAAGAAAAAGGTGGCATATATAAAACTTACCGGGACGGTTTTTGCAAAGGATTGCAGTTTCGTCAGAGACTGCGGTGCTTTAACTGCCGTTGATTTTTCATACTGCGGTTATCCTTCAACGTATCTTTGCAGCACACCCGAATTAATGACTATATTTGAGACCCTGCTTAACCGTGTAGAAAGAGTTATTCCTGATGTTGTCGTTGTTGAGATAGCTGACGGATTGTACCAGAAAGAAACGCAACAACTACTTCATCATAAACCATTTATGGGGTTACTAGATGGGGTTCTTTTTTCGTCGGGAGATAGCCTATCAGTAGTGAAAGGGGTTGAGGTCCTTTCGAAAATTGGCCATAAACCAATCATTGTCAGCGGATTGTTTACTACAAGTCCATTGATGATCAAAGAAGTGAAAAAAAGCATCCATATTCCGGTTTATACGCTGGAGGATTTTGTCAACACTTCTGTTTTAAATGAAGTTCTGAACAAACAGGAATTAATTGCAACGTGACCCTATCGCCAAATATTAATCCTGTCAGGCAATTTATTAAAGAAAGAAAAATCCTTTCTGCAGGCATTATTGTCTTGGGATTAATATCGCAATTGTTGACGATCATTATCCCGGTTAGTATTGGGAAATATTACGAACTGGTTTTCCATTTTCAGTCTCAACGAAGTAAATTTCTTGGATTTATTCCGGAAGGTATTTGGAATACTGTTCCGGAGTTCCTCTTAATATTTTTCATATTAATTATCCTTAGATTTATTTTTTATTTTCTCTATCAGTATAATTTATTCAAAGAGAGTGAGATATTTATCAAGGAGGTCAAGGATCAATTATTTGACCATCAGGTACACGTTGATTTTAGTACTTATAAGGAAAAAGGAACGGGAAAGTATTTGCTTAGGTATTCGGGAGACATTAACAGTCTGAAGAATTTATATTTAAAAGGGAGCCTCAGCGTACTTATCGATATATTTATGGTTCTGTCCTCTTTTTTACTATTGTTTTACTTGCATTCAAGGGGAGCAATTGCAATAATAGTTATATCTGCAATAGCCTTTATAGCCATTAGGCTTGTAAACCGGAAGGTCGAAAAGTTCTCTTTAAATAAGAGGAACAAAACATCAGGCCAACTTGCTTTCGTTAACCGGACGCTGAATAGCATTCTGAGTGTAATTTTATTCAATAAACAAAACATTGAATTAAAAAAATACAAAAAGAAGTCGAATGATATAATGCAGGAAGCTATTGAATATGATAAATGGATAACAATTAATAACGGGTTTATTTCATTTGTTCAGTATGGCATTTTGGCTGTAATTTTCTTTTTGTTCTATTATGATAACATAGGTTCTGAGGATAAATTACTGAGTGCCAACTTAATAAGCTTTATCCTTTTATTCATAACTATTGCCCCGGTTTTAAGGAGGTTATTTGGATTAGAAACAGTTTATAAACTGGGAAATATTTCATTGAATAAGCTTTTGAACATTCTGGCAATTGAAAAGGAAAATCTTACTGAAGGTGAAACATTAGATGTAAAAAACCCCCGATTGGTTTTTGAGAACTTTAAAATTGGGAATAGTGAGCCGCTCAATTATACATCTGGAAAATTAGGTTTAAATATTTTACCTGTTCCAAAAACAATTGAACAAATCAGTATAATTACTGCCGTCACAAGGATACAGGAAAATTACGGGGGAAAAATAAAAATTAATGGTATAGACATAAAACAGTTTTCACCCCATTCAATAAGGGAAAACGTTGGTCTCGTTTCGAAAAGACTACCCCTGATAGGAAGAACTGTTTACGAGGCAATTACTGAAAGTAGAATTGAAAGACAAAAGCCAGAAGTTGAAAAGAGTTTGAATGAGATTCAGGGAGTTTTTCCTGGGATTTCTTATTTCAGCCTTTGGGACAAGATAGGAGAAAACGGGTCAAGGCTGACTGATCTTCAATATGAATTGTTATGTTTCATAAGGGGCATGCTTCCCAATAAAAGGATCCTGCTTATGGATAATTTTGTATTACTGGAATCTATATACCAGGATGAATTGAATGAGATTCTCAATAAACAAAATGCAACCATAATAAAATTCGTCACTCAATAGTTTTTCGGAACATTGGTTAGCCTTAAAACACCCATTGCATAATTAATTTCGGAAACAACCAAGCTTAGTATTTAAACTTATCTGTGTATGGAATAAATTTAATGGATGCGAATATTATTTTCTTTTCTTCCCAAAATTAAACCCGAATAGAAACAAAATCTTGTTGTAAAATAAATTCGATTTTTACTACCTTCGCACCTCCATTGTCCTGTGGTGTAATTGGCAACACGTCTGACTCTGAATCAGAAGAGTTCAGGTTCGACCCCTGACAGGACAACTAACTAAATTCATAAGTCGCTGTATTGCAGCGGCTTTTGTTGTTTAAAGCCGAAATTATACACGTTTTTATACACGTCAATAAGAAATACCCCTCAAAAAAGCCCTGTTTTTCGCCTTTGGTTCGGGGTGCCTTGCTTTCAAATTGTGGCCTTGCATAGCAACCAACAAAAAACCCGGCCCCCAATGGATAAGGGAGCCGGGCAATGAACCTACATAGATATTCAACGCCCTAAACCTTTAAACGGATGGCGGCCTGATGCCAGGCGTTAGGGTCTATTGAATAACTGCCATCAGTATTATACTTGCTGCCGGGGCAATATCGCATGTCAATATCGTTTAACCCAAACAGCGGCTTAAGTTTTTGGAATAAGTTCTGAAGCGTTTTTACGTCTTCTAACAGGTCTAATTCTGCACCGGCGGCGTAGGTGGTATGTTTCTCTTTGAGTGCCTCCAGGGCCTTTGTATCGGGCCGAAATTCGCCTTTTTCATAGCTTGCCAGCCTTTCGTTTACAGCATATGAATACGGGTGGCAGCCCTGAGGCTTTCTGCCCTTTTGTTACCCTGGCCCACAAGCAGGGCAAAACGGTATTGCTCAAGGGCTTCATCGTGATAACCAAGCGCTTCTAATGAACAGGCCAGGGTATGGCGGGCATTGGCATTAAAGGTATGATTGAGCAGCGATTGTTCGGAAAGTCTGTAGGCAGCAAGGTAATCGGCTTGCTTTTGTTTATCAGCGGCTGCCTCGGCCAACTGACGACTTGCAGCATAACTGTATTCAGGTCGCAGGCGGTAGATCTTACGCGAAGTGGAGCGGTAAATCCTGGTCAACCCCATCAAATCTTCCACACAAAAACCAAAGGTCGATTCGAACAACGGCTGTCCCGCTCTTGCAGCTCCGGTGGAAGTCAGTTTTTTCATTTAAACCCAATTTATTCATTCATAAATCGTCATTTAAACAACTTGCCTGCAATTTACATATTTTCGTTGATTGGAATGGTAAAGGGGGTAATAAATTTCAAGTAGAACAAATAATGCCGCCGCTATGCGGCTAGAAAGGTAATATGATTGGCAATTCCTTCCTACCGAAATACCTCCGCTACGCGGCTAAAAAAGGCGCGTAGCGCTGGCATTATGTAGGACGAAGCAGACCACGAATGCTCCAGATTCATAATTGGGCTTTACCTGTTTATTACTTGAACCGGTGTTTAACCGGTGTTTAACCATTTATAACCGGTTAAACACCGGTTAAACTTCGTATTGAAAAAAAGTTTAATATGGCCCAGGAAAGGCACGGCCAAGAAACAATCGCCGCTATGTGCTTCCGTAATGTCGCCGCTACCCGGCTAGAAATGTAATATGATTGGCAATATCCTTCCTACCGTAATGTCGCCGCGATGCGGCTAAAAAAAGGAGCGTAGCGCTGGTATTATGGTAGAATGAAGCACACCACGTGATCAGAGGCGCGTAGCGCTGGTATTATGGTAGAACGAAGCAGACCAAGATAACATATAGGCGCATAGCGCTGGCATTATTCACCATCAAATAACTCTTCAAAAAATTCAAATAAATATTTTGGATCATAATCTACCTCAAACCGATTAAGCATACCCAAATATTCCTTTTTGAATGTGTTTTCCTTGGGTTTATGGTGTGCTTCTTGATTGGCAATGTAATTGATCACTTCACTTCGTTGCGAGCGGGAATAAGAAAATGCCCCATACCCTCTTTGCCATTCAAATTTGCCCTTAATGAATTTGTTCTCATTTATCCACTTTGATGAATTGGCTTTAATTAATTCAATGACTTTTGAAATCGATACATCCGGCTTCAATTCAAAAAAAACATGCACATGATCCAGCCACCCATTCACAGCCAAAGGAAATAACCCCTGGTTTTTCACTATCCCTGAAATGTATTTGAATAATTCAGACCTGAAATTTTTGGTAATCTGGTTCTGATGCCCTTTAACTGCAAAAACTGCATGAATATTAATTTGAGTGTAAGTGTTTGCCATAAGTTTTAATTTTATGGGTTTAAATTACAAAAAAACAAATTAATTAAACAACAAAAAAACAAGTATTTATCTTAATATTTCATTCTAACTTTGTAATAAATGATTTAAAACCATTAAGGATATTTTGTTTGTAAAAGAAAACCACCAATCACATCCTCCTCATGCTTTCCCTGCTTCCCTTCGGCGGGAACTACAGCACCAGGCAAAGGCCAACCGTTTTTACGCCGAAAAACTGGGTGTTAAAGACATTGTCCGTTATAATTCTGACAGCGAAGAGGATATGGCGTATCAGCGCAAGGACATTGACCTGTCGTTTGAGCTGAACGGACGCCGACTGATGGTGTCTGGAAAATTCAGAGACCACGATTATGGCGATTTATACCTTGAATGTTACAGCAAGTACCCCGAAACCCCCGGTTGGATGCACAAAAGCGAAGCTGATTTTCTCGCTTGTTTTTACCCCGAAAGGGTAATTTGGC
>JAWOHT010000287.1:0-3426 GCA_046485045.1 Bacteroidales bacterium | reverse complement strand
ACCAAATTATCAGATTTAGCAACAGTTATGCGGATATCACCGTTTTGGCTGAATTTTATGGCATTTGTCAATAAGTTCCTGAGAACGGTGTTGATCATATTTTTATCGGCATAAACATGAATATTGACGGGTATTTCCCGAATCACTTTCAATTTCTTTTCATTTAACTGGTTAGCAGATAATTCAATATTGTTATTGATCACTTCGCCCAGCAAAAAGTTTTCGGGTTTATAGGGGATGTTGCCTGTCTGCGACCTTGCCCATTGCAACAGGTTTTCAAGCAATTTGTAAATCTTTTTTACCGAATCAGAAATCAGGTCAACATACTGTTTTCTTTTTGCATCGGGCAAGTCTTCATATTTTATGCTTAGCAGTTCGGCAAAACCCAATACGGCATTAAAAGGGTTTTTAAGGTCGTGCGCTATTATCGAAAAGAATTTGTCCTTTGTCATGTTCAATGTCCGCAGGTTATGGTTTTTTTCGTTCAGCTCCTCGGCCTGTGTGTGCAACTCCTCCGATTGTTCTTCGATAAACTGTTGTCTTTCTTCAAGCAGTGTATTGGTCTCATTGAGCAGGTAGGTCTGCTCAAGCAGTTGTTTGTTTTTATCTTCAATTTCACTGGTTCTTTTCTTTACCAATGATTCGAGATAGATTTTTTGTCTGTTAAGGCTGATAATCCTGTAATAATATATTCCTGATAACAATGCTATTATTAACAATATGAATGAAATTCTGAACCACCATGTCTGCCACCAGGGAGGAAGGATAATTATTTTTATAGATGAGCCTTTTTCATTCCAAATTCCATCGTTATTTGAGGCCTTAACTTTAAAAATATATTTTCCGGGATTAAGGTTGGTATAGGTTGCTTCTCTTTTGTTGCCCATATAGTTCCAATCTTTTTCAAACCCTTCCATCATGTAAGCATATTGATTTCTTTTGGGCGAAATATAATTTAAGGCAACATATTTAAAGGTCAAAACGGTTTGGTTAAATTTTAAGATCAGTTCATTGGTTACACTTATATTTTTTTTGAGGGGCGAATCTTTAGAACCAATTTCTACAGGTTGATTAAATAGCAAAAAATCAGTAATTACAACTTCCGGAATAATTGGATTATCCTTAATACTATCGGGATGAAACATATTAAACCCATTAACACCGCCAAAATACATCATCCCGTCGGCCCCCTTAAAACATGATCGAAGGCGAAATTCGCTACTTTGCAAACCGTCTTCAATTGTATAGTTTTTGAATTTCGGATATTCAGGCAGGTTAACAGCATTAATAAATTTAGACAGGCCTTGATTTGTGCCCATCCAGAGATTTCCGTGGTCATCTTCAAGTATACTTTTAATAGAATTGCTAGGTAACCCGTGATCTGTAAGATAACACATAAAACCTTTGTTTGATTTTTGTAAGACATTAAGTCCTGCATCTGTGCCCACCCATATATTCCCTTTACTATCTTCGAATACCGAATATACTCCGGAACTACTTAAACTTGTACTATCATTAATATTATGTGTAAATAGTTCAAACTTTTTTTGGGTTGCATTAAAGCGATGAAGTGCATTTGACATAACTATATAAATGTCTCCATTTTTTGTTTCAATAATAGATGTACAGTAATTATTTATAATACTTGAATTCGCCTGGTTGTAAATGGTAAAAATTTTATCTCTTGGATTATACATATTTAATCCGCCACCCATGGTGCCTATCCATAGATTGGCTTTGCTATCTTCGATAATTGAAAAAATATTATTGTTGCTTATGCCTTTTTTGTTATTTGGATTGTAATAAAAATGGCTGAATGTTTCGGTTTTATTGTCAAACAGGTTTAGTCCTCCCGCCCATGTACCAATCCATAGATTTCCGGTTTTATCTTTACATAACGCCCAAACTGCATTGGCCCCTATACTTGTTGGTAATAAAGGATCGTTGATAAAATGTTTAAATGTTCCATCATTCTTATTATACCGGTTAAGGCCTCCTTCAGTGCCTATCCAGAGATAGTCGCCATCTTCTGAAAAAACATTTACCAGGCTGTTGTTTAATGAGTTATTATCTTTAGGATTGTTTATAATATGGAAAAACGGTTTTGCTAAGGCGCTTATCATATCTATCCCCTTTCCCGAGGTACCAATCCAAATATTATTATGCTTATCCTGAAAAAGCGACAAAACACCATTATTGCTTAAACTATTTATATTTTGAGGGTTATTTTTAAAATGAATAAAATTGGTATTCCCTTTTTTAAATTCATTCAGGTCTAACAAATCTAATCCGCCATTTTGAATACTTATCCATAAATTATGTTCGTTGTCCTCTAAAAGATTATTTACAAGACCCTTGGAAATGCTTTTTTGATCCGTACCCTTATTTTGGAAGTGGATAAATTTACCTTTCCCGGGATGGTCTTTTGCATTAATAAATAAATCCAAACCAGCACTGGTGCCAATCCATAATCTACCCTCCCTGTCTTCCAATATTGGACGGATAATATCCGCACTCAGGCTATTTGGATCATTATCGTCATGATAATAATTAATAAATGAATCTGTTTTTTTTTCATATAAGTTCAGGCCCATGGGGGTACCTATCCATACATTCTTTTCACTGTCGATAAATATGGAATTAATAACTACACTGCTAAGATAGCCTTTGTCGAGTATGTATTCCTTTGGTGTATATAATTTTACAGTATCCTTTTTAAAATCCAAATAGTAAAGGCCCGCATAGGTACCAATCCATAAATTGTTATTTTCGTCCTCAGCAATTGCTTTAACAGTAATTTGGGGCCATTTCGGATTTTGTATAAACCGATCGTTTTGTCTGTCGTAATTATTTAAGCCCTGGTTTGTGCCTATCCACAGGGTATTTTTGCTGTCTTCAAAAAGGAATGATATGTTACTGCTGTAAATACTGAATTTGTTACGTTGATTGAATTTGTATACTTTGAAAGTAACTCCGTCATAACGGTTCAACCCATCTTCGGTTGCAAACCAAAGAAAGCCATACATATCCTGGCATATACTATTAACCCAGCCCTGCGAAAGTCCGTCATCAACAGTAAGATGTTTAAATTTCAAATCGGGTTGTTGCCCAAATAAACTTGTTACATTAACCAAAAAAAAATAGTATAGAACTATAATTATATAATGCTTCATTGCTACATTATAAATAAATCTATCTCAAATTAGCCTTATGATATTAACAAAATCATAAGGCCTGTCGCATCTTTCATTTAAAGTTAATTATTTCATCTGAGAATAACTATAGTAATAACGAAATAGAAATTGTAAAGAAGAAATTGACCTGACTGCTATTGAATACAATACAGAAGAATCATTCAATAATGTATTGAAGGCAAAGTAAAATTAAACTTACTGCCACTGCCATACTCACTCTCAACACCAATTG
>JAWOHT010000263.1:0-4750 GCA_046485045.1 Bacteroidales bacterium | reverse complement strand
TTATTTGCGACCTTTAATTGGTTAAAGGATGAAAAAAATGCCATTGAATACCTTAAAAAATTCTTTGAGCTGATGCCTGATCTAAAAGATTATATTGGCGAGATTGAAGTTGTTTATCAAAATTCAGGTATTCTTGGTATAAAGCGGTGGGTGAATTCTTTGCTAACGAAAAAAAACATCGGTTCCATTTCTGCCATCGATTTGGCGGGCTTTTATGCAGATCTGAATGAGAAGGACAGTGTTCTTTATTGGCTGGAAAAATCTTTTGAAAATCGCGAACAAGGTCTTGCAGGAAACATTTACCATAGTTTTTTCAAGCCTTACAGTTCTGATCCCCGCTTCAAGGCTATCATTGAAAAAATGGGGCTGACGGCCTATTATTATAAGGACCAAAATTAGAGGCGTAGTAAAATCTGGTATTGCAGAGACGTAGCACTTCAGGTTTTTATTTGTAGAGACGTAGCATGCTACGTCTCTACGTTCGATAATCCGGCACTATGGTAGAGACGCAATGCATTGCGTCTCTACAAAAAAATGCTGCACCTACACTAATGTTCATCAAAACTCTCCCTGAAAAAAACCACAACATTGTTCAAACTCTTCTAATTTTTTAAAAATATTATGTATGTGAATAAATTGTAAAAAATTGATAATTTATTTATACCCCTGATTATTTACGGCAATCTTTTGATAAATGGCTTATATGCCCTTGGGCCGATATGGCTCTAAATTTAATTTTTAAAGGACGGGGTATATTGTCGAACCTAAAACCAATTTATTCACAAAAAACTTAAAACATGAAAGCGCTAAGGTTTTTAATTTTAATGTTAATGGCAGGTGTTTTATTTTCTGGCTGCCAAAAGG
This sequence comes from Bacteroidales bacterium, assembly GCA_046485045.1. Taxonomy (GTDB): domain Bacteria; phylum Bacteroidota; class Bacteroidia; order Bacteroidales; family UBA10428; genus JAFGPL01. The sequence continues at coordinate 3,886 of JAWOHT010000263.1, read as the reverse complement.
ACACCCAAATGGCTGATATTCTTTTCGAAGCAAATTGTCAGGCCGAACCTCATCCGGAGATTTCAGGAAGACTTATGGTCAGTGGAACTGCCACCCACGCCGGGACAATCAATCCTCAAGAAAGTTTTTATCAGTTTACAAGTGAGGAAATAGTGCAAATAGATGGACAAACATTTTTGCAACTTGAGGGTTTTGCTAAACTTGTGGGTGTAAATGGCCATGGCTTTGAAGCTACTTTCATGTCTTATCAAACCCAGGGTTTCCCCAGCAGTTTCCAGGGCGAAGTATTTATTACACCCGGAACCGGAACCGGACCATTTAAAGGCTATACAGGCACATTAAATAGTAGTGGAGGGGTTGATTTTGAAGGCATTTCCATGACGATTAGTGGTAATCTGGTTTACAATTAAGATAAGCTAAAACTCTGATCTTGCTTTTCATTTGGGATTGACTGTAAAATAAATGCTGACAGCATTTGATTCAGTTGCAATCAAAGCATTTATTTTACAGTCATGTCTTTTTTTATGAGGCAGGCATTGAATCAGCGCACAAGAAATGAATGTAAGTGCAGCAGGGTGTCATCGAGGAAGGGGTAAAATGCAGGGTTTGGTGTCAGGACAATATCCCGGACCACAAACCTTAAGTCTCTCCAGGTAAGGGAAAAAATATTTCAGGTTGCTCCTTGGCGGGCAAACAAATCAAAATACTTTGTGAAACCTTCCGGGTTTTCTCACAAAGCTGTTTCTGATTTACTTTTTTCGTATATTAGCCTGCAATTAAGGTCACTTAATCGCATCATCATGACCTTTGGGGCAGGCAACGAGCAGGAATTTATCCGCAAGATTACACAACTTACCCTCGACAATCTGGAAAACGAACATTTCGGGGGCAGGGAACTGGCAATTGCTATGGGGATGAGTTGGCCGACCCTCAACCGCAAGGTGCAGGGCATCATGCGCAAGCGCATCAGCCAGCTGATCCGCGAGATCCGGCTGCAAAAGGCCATGGAATTGCTTCAACAAAACAATATTACCGCCTCCGAGGCGGCCTTCAAGGTGGGCTTTGACAGCCCCGCCTATTTCAACAAGTCTTTCAAGGAGTTCTTTGGCTTCCCGCCCGGGGAGGTAAAAAAGAAAATGGAGGACGGCACCCTGCCCCTGCCAGGAAAAAGCCAGGCCACAGATGTTACCCTTTCAGAGACACCCTCTCATTCATTTCTTTCCAGGTTCACCAAGCCATACCGCATTGTTGCCATCCTGGGCCTTGCCCTGCTGATCCTTGCCCTGGGTATTGTTTTCCTTGCCCAAAAGGGGAATCTCATCTACCTGCCCGGCGGGCAGGATAAGTCCATTGCCGTGCTGCCCTTCAAGAACCTTAGCTCCGAGGCCGATAACCAGTACTTTGCCGATGGCATTAACGAAGACATTCTTAATCACCTGTTCCGCATCAGCGACTTGCGGGTGATCTCGCGCACCACCGCCGAGCGCTTCCGCGAAAGCGAATTGTCCACCACCGAAATTGCCAAGTCCATGGGGGTTAGGTACATCCTGGAGGGAAGCGTAAGAAAACAAGGCGACCGGGTGCGCATAACCGTGCAGCTGATCGATGGAAAAAATGACCGCCACCTCTGGGCAGAAAACTACGACCGCCAGCTGGCAGACATCTTCTTTATCCAAAGCGATATTGCCCAGAGTGTAGCCCGGGAGCTGCGGGCTCTTTTGTCTCCAAAAGAGACAGAAAGCATTGAAAGACCTTTAACCCAAAACATACGGGCATACGATTTTTACCTTCGCGGAAAAGATTTCCTTAACCGGGGGCACGATGAGGAAGATTTCAGGTTTGCCATTCAAATGTTTGAGGAAGCTGTGGAAATTGATCCGAATTTTGCTTTGGCCTGGGTTGGATTATCTGCCAGTTCAAGGGGGTTGAAATGGTGGTATTATGACCAGAGCCAGGAAAACATTTCAAGGATTAAACAATACCTGGATAAGGCTTTGGCTTTGGCTCCACAATTAAAGGAAGTCAGGATGGAAGAGGCACTTTTCTATTATATCTGCGAACGGGATTATTTGAAATCATTAGAGCTTTTAAAAAAAATAGAAAAAGAATACCCTAACGATGAAGCGATATTAGCGAATACTAGCTTTGTTTACCGAAGAATTGGAAAATTCGAAAAATCTTTGGAATACATCAATTTAGCCATTTCATTAAATCCATCAGAATGGTATAATTGGTATGATGCCTCTATAACTTATCACGTTTTAAAAGATTTCAAAAACGCGGAATACTATAATCAGGAAGCAATACAACTGAATCCATCTTTTCCCGTTCACTACCTGCTCCTTTTTGATTTGTACTTAAAAACGGGCCAGATAAGAAAAGCGGAGGATTTTATTGTTCTTCATAAAAAACGTTTCGGTTCTTTTTATTTTTTAATGCAGGCACGAATGGAGTTCCTTACCAGGAAACTAAGTAATGCCATACAATCTGCCCTGCAAATTCCTGGAGAAGATTTTCTGTTTCAAAGCTTTGCTCTTTCAAAAAACCTGGAACTCGGGTTAATTTATCATTGTTCCAATAATCCTTCAAAGGCAAAAGAACATTTTTCATTTGCCAGGAATTATTTTCTGGAAAAATTAAAGGATTCAGAAAACGATTGGCGTTTATATTCATGCTTAAGCATTGCCTGTGCGGGTTTAGGATTAAGGGAGGAAGCGCTGGAAGCAATAGCAAAAGCTGAAAAACTCCAAAACTTAAAAATTGATGGTTTTGCTGGCCTTGACCCTCAACCGAATTTAATTACGGCATTAATCTTACTTCATGAATATGAAGAAGCACTATTAAGGCTTGACCAGGTTGTCGGGTATTCGGGCTATTTAATTACAGTTGAACATTTAAAACTTCATCCTGTCTGGGACCCGGTGCGCGGACATCAGAAGTTTAAAGAGATTATAAATAATCCGGCTTATCAGATTAGGTTGTAAGGGGCTTTTTTCAATTTATAAAGCCATGATACAATCCACTAGCGACAAGCTATTAGAACCCTTTCCGGGTCATTTCAAAGTCATAGTTTAAACGTAGTTCAGACGTAATTAACACGTAGTTAAAACGTACATAAACGTTTTAACTACGTGTTAAATTGGTTTTAAAAATGTTTTATATACACCGTATATTCAGAGTCGTAGAGACGTTGCATGCTACGTCTCTACTTGCGTAAAACCGCCGGACCTTGCAGAGACGCGATTTATAGTAGAGACGCGATGCATCGCGTCTCTACACATCGATAATTCACCAATGCTTACATCATAGGGTCTTTGAAAAGAATTACCGACCAGGGTCAAATCAAGTCGATTTTAATTAAAATCTCACCAAATATTTTTCCAAATCCTGAAACGTCAGTAAAATCAATACTTTTAAGTGATGAAAGCTTCCTTCCCTGAGCAATTATTTCTAGATTTTGGTAAAATATATTAAGCCTGAAAAATACTTCCAAAACGTGAGAAATAATTTATACAAACTGAAAATTGGCTTAAACACCTGCTCAAAAACTGAAATCTTTTGGTAAAGGTTTGATATGCCCTCCGGTGGGTTCTGCCCGAACTTTACAAGTGTTAATCGTTACTGGCTTTTTTGTCGAACCTAAAACCAAAAGAAATGAAAACATTTAAAAAACTCCTGATTTGCATGGCATTTATGACCATGCTGGTAAGTTGTGAAAAAGACTATCCGATTGGAAGAGGCGATTTCGACCCCAACGAGGCAAAAACATTTGATGCCGAATTTATTGTACAAGATTTTTCGCAAAATGATGTAAAGTGGGTATCTGATAAAAATGGCGCCCTTCGCGTTTGGAAAGGCGAAGGAAGCTCTTCATTGTATGGCGAAT
>JAWOHT010000243.1:0-12159 GCA_046485045.1 Bacteroidales bacterium | reverse complement strand
AAAGTGGTCGGACTTGTGGGGTCTGCAATGAATGCACCTCCGGTTGTTGTCCAAATACCTGTGCCAATTATTGGAACACTTCCGTACAGTGTAACCGTATCGGCACAAACACTTATGTCAGGGCCGGCATCTGAAGGAGGCGTTGGCAGGTCAAAAACCTCGAAGGTAACTTTGCTGGGAGCGCTCTCGCACATGCCAATGCTCTCGGTTACCCAAAATGAATATCTTCCCGATACAGTGTTATCTAAATATGTAGGGTCACCTGTCGGATCGAAAGAGTTGCCCGTGTGGATGTGGTCGGTCATCAGCGAATCTCTGAACCAGTTGACTGTTCCTCCAGAGGTGGATAGTGTAAGATTGATGGTACTGCCAACACAAAACTCCAGCGACGGATTTGTTATTCTCGGCGGAGTGGTGATAATCTCAATCAAAGCAGTGGTGGTGATGGGCGGATAATCACCTTCCAAAAGGTCGGAAGGTGGTATTGCATCAAACGGATTCTTATCGTAAGGATTACAGACATTCCAGTTACGCATGGTTATTTCAAAGATATCTCCTGCAACACCTCCGGCCGGTGCACTTATAGCCCATGAGGTCTGGTTTGGCCCGTCGGCCGGTATCGGGATTTCGATAATCGGGCCTGCCACTGTCGGAAGGTTATTTCCTGTGCCATCGGTCATGTTGTAAACATTGCCCCACGGGTCTCTTACAGTGATGGTGGGAATCCTGTCACCACCAATGGTGGTAGTTCCGTAAATAAACTGCACCCAGCGTGTCAGGCGGTTTGGTTTGTCAGGTTCAATAGTAATATTGCAGTTGAAAGTTGAATTATCATCAAATGTAACATCCACAATATCTTCGCCTTCGCAGAACTGTGCAACAACCGGTTCGGTGATGATAACACCACCGTTCTCATTGTCCCTGGCCCAGGCGCTAAAAGTCTGTTCCTGACGGCTGCTGCTTGTACAAACATTGCCATCATAAACGATGTAAGCTTCTGCCGTATATGAACAGTTATCTGCCGGAGGATAGAGATGGCTTTGCGTGGTAAAATATATGGTATCACCCTGTGATATTGCAGGAACCTGGGTTGTGGCGCCGGTGCCGTCATTCCATACGTAAAGGATTTCAACTTTTGAAGGATCAACCGGCACAATAAATTTGTACCTAACATCCATAACCAGATTTACAGGAGCACATACGCTGCTGGGGCTCTGTCCGCTGAAATTATCAGTTATTAAAGCGCATTGACCATATAAAAGTGAAGGCATACTGTAAAACAGCATACCCCAAATAATTAGTAGTTTTGTTAATCTGCCCGGCATCTGTACTTTTTTGCCTGTTTAATAACTTTAAGCCATCATTTGATAAATGGCAATATTTTTTTACCTCTTTAAGGTTTTTTTAGGCTTATTTTTAAATCCGGGTTTTTGGGTCTTTTTACAGATTATCAGTTTAATATAAGAATAATAATGCGAAAAACCAAATATTTAAACAGACTTTCTGCAAAATTATATACGTGTAAATAAAATTAACGTTTCAATTTTTTGATAAGAAAGAAAATCTATGTTTAGTTAAAATGTAAAACCAAACCATTTTTTTAAAACTCCGTTTAATAAAAGCGACCAATCAGTCGCTTTTTTGTTTATATTTGCGACCAGGTAGTCGCTAAATGATTTGAACATGCCTTTGCAAACATTTTTAAACCTCACTCAAGAGCGCAGACAAATGATACTTGATGCAGCATATGAAGAATTTGCCCTGAACAGCTATTCAAAAGCTTCTCTTTCGAATATCATCAGGAAACTCGAACTGGCTAAGGGTAGCTTTTACAGGTATTTCAGTTCGAAAAAGGAACTGTACATGTATCTGTTAAGAAATGCAACAGAAATGCGGCTTGATAATGTTATGGAGATGCTTGGGTCTGAGGAAAAATCACTTTATGAAAAACTGGTAGAGAATTTTGTCATGAAAGTGAAGTTCGACCTGCAATATCCAGTTATCAGCGGGTTTCTTTACAATGTAATGCTTGAAAAAGAAAATCATGAGATTGGCATGGTTGAGAAAATCATGAGAAATGAAATTGACATACTGATAAAGAAACTTTTGGAAATACATATTGGCAAAGGTGAGATAAGAAAAGATATTGACATTGATGTGCTTTCTTTTACCATCATGCAGGTGCAAATAGGCATTTACAGTTTTATTGAAAAAAAATATAATCTTAATTTCAGGAAAAACATCAGAGAAAAAAAGCCGGTATTTTCAATTCCTGAAGAAGAAATTGTAACAACCATTAAAGCTTTTGGAACAATTCTGGAAAAGGGGTTTTTAAATGATAAAAAATGACAGCTATGATTCAGGCAAATAATCTGAGTTTCACTTATCCGAAAAGCAAAGTGCAGGCAGTCAACAGCCTGAGTTTTGAAGTGAATCAGGGTGAAATTTTCGGCTTTTTAGGCCCCAGCGGGGCGGGTAAAAGCACAACCCAAAAAATTTTAATCGGTTTGATGGGTTCGTATCAGGGTGAGATAAGTATTATGGGCAAAAACCTTAAACAATGGGATCATTCATTTTATGACCATATAGGTGTATGCTTTGAACTGCCGAACCATTATCATAAGCTGAGCGCTTTAGAAAATCTGCAGTTTTTTTCGACATTTTACAATGTACCCACCAGAGACCCCCATGAGCTTTTGAAAATGGTTGGTCTGGATGAAGATGCCAACAAAAAAGTGGAAGGTTATTCAAAGGGCATGAAGATGCGGCTGAATTTTATCCGTAGCTTTTTACACGATCCACAGATATTGTTTCTCGACGAACCTACTTCAGGCCTTGACCCGGTGAATGCACGAAATATCAAAAATATTATCATGGAGCAGAAAAACCGGGGGAAAACCATATTCCTTACCACACACAACATGCACGATGCCGATGAATTGTGCGACCACGTAGCATTTATTGCAGACGGGGAAATAAGCGCCATTGATTCGCCAAAACAGCTGAAGTTGCAGAATGGGAAACGCAGCGTTAAAGTGGAATACCGCATAAACAATGCTGATGAGCAAAAACTATTTGAAATGGATAGCATCGGGCACAACAATGAATTTCTCGAAATCATAAGAAACGGCCATTTGATTTCGATTCATTCAGAAGAGGCCACGCTTGATGATGTATTTATTAAGGTAACCGGGAAGAGGTTGAGCCATCAAAATGACAATAATTAGATAAGAATTATTAGTTTAATATGAACTATAAATCCGGTAAAATGAAACTGACTCCTAAATCTTTCCGATTAATCGGAGCGGGCTCTATGAGGGGACTGACCCCTAAATCCCCTATAAGGGGACTGACCCCTAAATCCCCTATAAGGGGACTTGAATACTGCCAAATTATTGAACGTAACCTTTTAAGAATTTGGGAAGAAACAAAATAATGTTCAGCTTACTAAAGAATTGTGTATTTGCTAAAGCCCTCCTGTTAGGAGGGTTTGGGAGGTCAGAATAAAAAAACAGCCATATATGAGTGAAAACAAGAAATTTCTGAAATCCAAATATCAGATGTACCTGCGAGCAAACAAAAATATCCAGTTACGGGCCAAAGCTTTGAGGAAAAAAGAGACTGAGGCAGAAAAATTATTATGGAGTCGATTCAACAATAGACAATTTAAAGGTCTTAAATTCAGAAGACAACATCCCCTGGACATTTTTATAGCAGATTTCTATTGTCATGAAAAAAGGCTTGTAATTGAAGTTGATGGTAAAAATCATGATTCAGATAATATAAGAGAGTATGATCAAAGTAGAACTTCCGAATTGGAAAATTCAGGTATTAAAGTCATAAGGTTTCTGAATGAAGAAATTATCGAAGACTTAAATATGGTCATGGAAAAGATAGGACTTTATATTGAGGAAATGGATAATTCTTAAGTTTATAGGGGTGTTTGAATTTATTAATAGCAACAAAACATGTCAACAAAAGAAGTGACTTACAGAGATATGCCCCCTAAATCCCCTGTAAGGGGACTTGCACACTGCCAAATCATTGAATTGTATTCTATTAAGGATTTAAAAAAAAATAATATGCATAATTATCTAAAAAATCGGATAGTCGCTAAAGCCCTCCTCATAGGAGGGTTGGGAGGTCAGTACTCAGTAATTATAACTCAAAAAAAATGATTTATACAAAAAATTTATTTGATTGTAAAAATGTGATCCTAAAACAGCTTGGGAGGACTGGACTATAAATCGCTTCTGAAATATCGCAGCTAAACGGATATGGGTACCAGACAAGGTAGTAATTAAAAAATATTAAATCATGAAAGATCATTTTAAAAAATATGAATTCCTGAAGTTGTTGAAAACCATAGGCTGGGACCTGAGATTCACCATTCGTTATAATATTCTGACTGTAGCCATCGTAATTACAGTGTTATATACGCTCATCATCAAACTTATACCCGGCGCTGATATGCCCGAGGTGGTCGCTTCTCTGATATTCTCCGATCCTGTAATGCTCGGGTTTATTTTCATCGGCGCCATGGTGCTTTTTGAAAAGGATGCAAATACACTTCAGGCATTGGCCATCACACCGGTCAAGCCTTGGCAATACCTGTGGTCAAAAGCCATTTCGTTAACACTTATTGCTTTGTTTTGCAGCTTTGGAATAGCAATAATTGCGCAGGGGACAGACGTAAATTTTCTGTGGTTATTTTTTACGGTAACACTTACATCGTTGCTTTTTATATTTATCGGATTTATTGGTGTTACAAGGGTAAAAACTTTTAATCAATACATTATTCTGATACCCATGTTTATGTTGCCGACCGTTCTTCCGCTTGCCGATTTTTACAGTCTGTACCATACACCGTTTTTTTACCTTATACCTACACAGGGCTCTTTGTTACTGTTTAAGGCAGCTTTTAAAACCGCAACCTGTTTTGAAATACTCTATTCACTTACTATATTGATGCTTTCTGTTGCCGTAGCCTATATACTGGCCGAAAAACACTTTATTAAATTCATTGTTGGCAAAACCCGGTAAAAATGAAAAACATTATAAACTTGATTATTAACGATTTCAGAAATATTTTCAGAGACGACATTCTTAAAGTTTTATTGTTTGTTCCGGTAATAATGATTCTGCTGATACGATTTGGATTACCTGTTCTTGTTGAGTTGGCGCCTGAACTTTCAAGCTACCAGTTTCTTATCGTTACCTTATTCGGGCTCATAATAGCTTCATTCCCTGCCTTCATAATCTCATTCATTATGCTTGATGAAAAAGATGAAGGTATTTTCATCATGTACAAAGTGTTACCGATCTCAGGTTTCAGGTTTTTTATTTATCGCCTGGGATTTCTCATATGCTTTTCCTGGGTCTATTCCATCATTCTCCTGGTTATTCAAAAATCAATTGTGCTTAGCTGGTGGCAGGTCATTCTGCCAGCGCTGCTTTTTTCTTTGCTTCCCCCTGTAATTACCCTTCTTACAGTTACCTTTGCCAGAAATAAGATTGAGGGGGTTACCCTGATGAAATTTCTGAATTTTATACTTTTTCTACCGGTCGCAGGCTTTTTTGTCGTTGCCCCCTGGAAATATTTCTTCGGGGTTATTCCCGTTTTCTGGTCATTCAGGATGCTTGAAGTTGCAGGACAAAACAGCGCATTTCTCCTTTCATTTGCCATTGGCTTTGTACTGCATGTTTTTCTATTATGGTTGATATTCAGGATTTTTATAAAAAGAACCTGATTTTTCTTCCAAAACCTTTTTCTTCTTTCGTTGTTGATAAATATATTTTTTGCGTATTGAATTAATCATAAACTTTGTGATTCGAATATTCTTTTTAAGCGGAGGGCAGTATGTTAGTACAGGAGCTTTCTCAGCGTCTCTTAACCGGGGCACGGCAGGAAAGTAATATTGAGGATATCCTCGGGCATCTTTCATGTCTTACGATAGATGAAATGGCAGGTCAGCTTACAGATGACAATAAGAAAAAAGCTTTCTGGATTAATATTTACAATGCTTTCAACCTTCTTTTGCTTAAGAACGATCCCGAAATAATTAATACCCAGGATGGAAGGATAATGCATTTCAGCACAAAAAAAATTGAGATCGCTGAACATCCCTGCAGTCTAAATTTTATTGAGCATGGCTTGCTGCGGGTTTCAAAAATAAGATGGGGCAGGGGTTACCTTAAAAAACCTTACATCTCTCTGTTCGAAAAACTTTTCAGGCTCAGCGCACCCGATCCGAGAATACATTTCACGCTGAATTACGGGGCCGTGAGTTGCCCTCCCATCAGGGTTTATGACAGTGAAAAAATTGAGGGTCAGCTTGAACTTGCAGCCGTAACTTTTCTCGACTCTAAGATTGCATATTATGCCGATGAAAATATTGTGAAAGTTTCACAGCTATTTAACTGGTATGCAGGAGATTTTGGCGGAGAAAAGGGATTACTGGATTATCTGCGGAAATATCAGAAAATACCGGAAAACACCGATCCGATGATCATTTATAATATCTACAACTGGAGCTCTGCAGTTGGATGCTTTTCCAATGAAGAAAGAATGAATTGAACCTTGCCCGTTAACAGGTTCAGTCTTATAATTCAGAAATCAGTTTTGTGAACAACTTTATCAGGTTCGGTTCGGCCTTGCCTGCAATATCGAGAATTTCATTAATGTCTGCCGGTTTAAGGTTATCAGGATCACATTCGTCAGTAAGTACCGAAATCGCTGCACATGGAAGGTTCATATGGTTGGCAACGATAACCTCAGGCACTGTTGACATACCTACTGCATCAGCAAAATTTCTGAACATCCTGTATTCTGCACGGGTTTCGAGGTTGGGGCCCATTACTGCAACATATACTCCCGGGTATAGGACTATTTTTTCCTGTTTGGCAATTTCTATCAGCTTTTTGTTTAGAACAGACGAATAAGGCCGGCTCATATCCGGGAAACGCGGGCCGAGCATTTCATCATTTTTTCCGCGCAACGGATTGTCAGGTAAAAAGTTGATATGATCATCAATAAGCATTAAAGAACCTTTTTTAAAGTTTTTGTTCAAGGCCCCGGCAGCATTCGACAACAATAAGTGTTTAACACCCAAAAGTTTCATCACCCGTATCGGGAAGGTCACCTGTTGCAGGTTGTATCCCTCGTAGAAATGGAACCTGCCCTGCATGGCAAGGATTTTTTTATTTTGCAATGTTCCGTAAATCAGCTTCCCATGATGAAACTCAACTGTGGCAACAGGAAAATTAGGAATATCATCATATGAAAACTCTTGTATGATGTTTATTTCTTTTACAAGCCGGCCTAACCCGGTACCGAGGACAATACCGATTTCCGGATCAGTTATACCGCTATTTTTCAGAAAATTAACCGTTTCATTCAATTCTTTTGTCATAATGGTGAATTTTATTTGTTTTTAATCAAGTTAGCCCGGGTTTATTTTATCTCCGAGCCTTCCCCGGTTTTTTCGGCAGCGCAGACAAATGTCAGCTTACCTGTTGAATCCTCAGCCATCAGGATCATGCCCTGCGATTCTATTCCCCTTATCTTACGGGGTTCAAGATTTATCAGGATGCTCACCTGTTTGCCGATGATATTTTCGGGTTCGTAGTATTCGGCAATACCCGATACAACAGTTCTTACATCCACACCTGTATCAATTTTCAATTGTAATAGTTTATTTGCCTTGGGCACTTTTACAGCTTCCAGTATGGTGCCTGTCCTGATGTCCATCTTTGCAAAATCATCGTATGATACTGATAGTTTCTGTGGTTTCACATTTCTTTGATTACCGGCATTGGCCATTTTAATTGCATCAAGTTTTTGCAGTTGTTTTTCTATTTCTTCATCTTCAATTTTTTCAAAGAGCAATGCCGGTTTATTCAGTTTATGCCCTGCTTGTAATAATTGCGCATGGCCGGTTTCCTGCCAAGTTAACGATTTCATATTCAGGAACCCTCTGATCTTTTCTGCAGTAAAGGGCAAAAATGGAGCGACAATGGTGGTAAGATTAGCTGTAATCTGCAGGGCGATATTCAGAATTGTTTTTACCCTTTGTTCATCGGTCTTAATAAGTATCCAGGGTTCGGTATCGGCCAGGTATTTATTGCCAAGCCGTGCCAGGTCCATGGCATTTTTCAGCGCTTCTCTGAACCTGAAATTCCCGAGGCTTGTTTCAACCAATGCTTTGATTTTTGAAATCTCTTCAATGGTTGCTTTGTCATAATCGGTCAGTATTGATATTTCTGGCACCTGCCCGTTAAAATATTTCTGTGTGAGCACCAATGCCCGGTTAACAAAGTTGCCGAGTATGGCTACCAGTTCGTTGTTATTCCTGGCCTGAAAATCTTTCCAGGTAAAGTCGTTGTCTTTGGTTTCGGGTGCATTGGCGCACAATACGTATCGCAGCACATCTTCTTTACCGGGAAATTCTTGCAGGTATTCATGCAGCCAAACTGCCCAGTTGCGTGAGGTAGATATTTTATCGCCTTCGAGGTTTAAAAACTCATTGGCAGGGACATTATCGGGTAAAATATAACTTCCTTCTGCCTTGAGCATAACCGGAAAGATAATACAATGGAACACGATGTTATCTTTTCCTATAAAATGTATTAACCTTGTTTCCTTATCTTTCCAGTAAAGTTCCCACTTGTCTGTAAGTTCGCGTGTATTCGAGATGTATCCGATAGGGGCATCGAACCACACATACAGCACCTTTCCATCGGCGCCTTTTACAGGCACGGGTATTCCCCAGTCGAGGTCGCGGCTCACGGCACGGGGCTGTAATCCCAGGTCGAGCCACGATTTGCACTGACCGTAAACGTTGGTTTTCCACTCTTTATGATCTTCAAGTATCCACTGTCGTAAAAAAGGTTCGTGCTTATCGAGCGGCAGGTACCAGTGTTTGGTGTCTTTAAGCACCGGCTGGTTCCCGCTTACCATTGATTTCGGGTTGATGAGATCGGTTGGGTTCAGCGAGGTGCCACACTTCTCGCACTGGTCGCCATAGGCAGAGCCATTGCCGCAATGCGGACAGGTACCCGTAATATATCGGTCGGCCAGAAACTGTCCTGCTTCTTCGTCGAAGTATTGTTGATTGGTCTGTTCAATGAAGTCGCCTTTTTCATACAGCGTTTTAAAAAAATCCGAGGCGGTTTTATTATGAATCTCAGAAGTTGTTCGTGAATAAATATCGAAAGAGATCCCGAACTCTTCGAATGCTTTTTTTATCATTCCGTGATAGCGGTCAACAATTTCCTGGGGCGTAACACCTTCGTTCCTGGCTTTGATGGTAATGGGCACGCCGTGTTCGTCCGATCCACAGACATAAATAACATCTTCGCCTTGTAGTCTTAAATAACGAACATAAATATCGGCAGGCACATAAACCCCGGCAAGGTGGCCAATATGCACCGGTCCGTTGGCATAAGGAAGCGCGGCAGTAACAGTATAACGTTTATATTTTTTCATGAAAAAAGAGCGTTTTTAAATAATTCGGTTTAATTTGGCAAAGATATTCAAACAGCTCTACTTACGAAAATTAGTTGATAAATAAATGCAGCCTATGATAAGGCCACCATATCTGACAAAAGGCAGTAAAGTGGGTATTGTTTCACCTGCAGGAATTACAGGCAAAAGCGACATTGAACCGGCCATAAGAATTCTCAAAAGCTGGGGCTTGAATGTTTTAAGGGGAAAACACCTTTACACGAAATACAATTTTTTTGCCGGAACTGATAGTAAACGCCTGGGTGACTTCCAGAAAATGCTTGATGACCCTGAGATAAGGGCAATATTTTGCTCACGTGGAGGATATGGTATTATCAGGTTCATAGATAAGCTGGATTTTTCACGTTTCCTGCAACACCCCAAATGGATTGCGGGCTATAGCGATATTACCATATTGCATTGTTATCTTAATAAACATCTCAAATGCACCAGCCTGCACGGTATCATGCCCAAAAACTTTATCAACAGCGGCGATGACGGGTCTTTAATCTCACTGAAAAAAGCCATTTTTGGCGAGAAATTAACTTATGACGTTTCAAATCATGAGTATAATAAAAAAGGAGCGGCATCTGGAGAACTGGTTGGCGGCAACCTGTCAATTCTTTACAGCCTTCAGGCAACGCCGCACGAGATTGAAACAAACGACAAAATACTATTTATTGAAGATGTGAATGAAGTGGTTTATCATATTGACCGGATGATGATAAACCTCAAACTCAGCGGCAAACTGGCCCGGCTGAAAGGATTGATTGTTGGGGGAATGACCAAGATATCAGATACAGAACCTGCATATGGAAAAACGGCGTATGAAGTTATTTCTGATGCAGTAGCTGAATACAACTACCCGGTGATTTTTGGTTTCGGGGCGGGACACATGTACCCGAACCTTGCTTTGTTAATGGGTAGCCAGGTAGAACTTGATGTTGACAACAAAACTGCGCGAATTAGTTTTAAATAATACTGTAGTCTGTGGAAAACAAAACCCAAAAGGGCAGGCTGGGAGAAGAGATTGCACGACAATTTCTTGAAAATCTTGGGTATAAAATCCTTGAAACCAACTGGCGCTTTGAGCATAAAGAGATTGATATCATAGCGCTAAAAGATAAAGAAATTGTTTTTGTTGAAGTAAAGACCAGGAAAAACACCCGGTTTGGTGAGCCGGAAGAAGCAGTGGATGAAAGAAAACAGCAACACCTTATTGAGGCGGCAGATGCATATTTATCTGGTAATAACCTTGACTATGAAGCCCGTTTCGATGTAATCTCTGTAATAAATAATACACAGATTAAGCATTTTCTCTATGCCTTTTATCCTTCGTTTTAACCTGTTGACCGGTATTGCGCACACTTTATGCTATTGCGGTTGATAAATTTACGCAGTCATCAGCCTGTTTTTTTATATACTTTGCCCGGAAGACATTTTACCAGACCGTTAAATTCAAGGTTGATCAGCAGGTATGAAATTCTGCTAACAGGAATGTTGCATTGCAGCGCTATCTGGTCAATGCTGAGTCCGGTATTTTTTTCAAGAAGGTCCATCACCAATTTTTCTTCGTCGTTTAATTCTGTAAAAAGAAACTTCTGTGTAGCCTCCTTCGTTTTTTTGGCCTGCCACCCCATAAGGTACTCAAGGTCTTTAAAATCTTCAATCAACGCTGCTTTATTGGTTTTGATCAGCCTGTTGCAGCCTACAGAGTATTTATCAATTGTTTTTCCGGGAAAGGCAAACACATCGCGGTTGTATGAATTTGCAAGATCGGCGGTGATCAACGCCCCTCCTCTTTCGCCCGATTCTACAACGATGGTGGCATCGGCAAGGCCGGCAATAATTCTGTTTCTCTTTACAAAATTCGGGGCATCGGGGGTCTCCCTGCTTGTAAATTCTGTTACAAGCGCCCCGTGGTTTACTATCTGGTCTGCAATATTACGGTGGGTTGACGGGTAGATTGTGCCCAGACCGTGCCCCAGCACTGCAATAGTATGAAGGTTGTTTTTCAGCGCAGCTTTATGTGCACATATATCAATGCCATATGCCAATCCGCTAATGATCAATACATCGCTGTGGCATTGGCTCAACCCTTCAAGAAGGTTGGTGCAAAGCTCTCTTCCATAATCGGTGGCACTTCTTGTACCCACAATGCTCAGTGTTTTTAACCTGTTGAGGTCGGTATGGCCTTTCGTATAAATAATCACCGGTGCATCTTCGCACTGTTTTAAACGCTGCGGGTAGTTTTCATCAAGATAGAACAGTGGGATGATGTTGCTTTTTTTAATGTATTCAATTTCTTTATCAGCAATATCAAGCACTTCTGCACCTTTTATTTCTTTAGCGATCTTATCTCCAAACCCGGGAATTTTTAACAGGTTTGCCTTCTTTTCATGAAAAACAGCTTCGAGGCTCCCTGAATACGCGATAAGCCTCTTTGTTAAAACCGGCCCTATTTTCGGGATTAGGCTAATGCCGATTTTATACCTTAAAGAATCATCAAACATTGATGGAAAAGATTATAATTTCGATTTTTCAATAACCGACAATACCTGTTGGTAGTGTTCTTTTATTTTCCGGTCTTTTTTTAATAAGGCAGATCGGGCGGCATTTTCATAGCCTCCCTGGTAATATCGCTGCAGCCAGGG
>JAWOHT010000176.1:0-5567 GCA_046485045.1 Bacteroidales bacterium | reverse complement strand
ATATTTGGCCTGACTTTCGGTATCAAGCTCATGGAAAATGGTGAAAACCAAGCCAATGAAAAATACATGCTTTTTGCTGAAATAATCCCCGAAGCATTGAAGATAGCCGGGGAGGAAGGTGAGCATGAAAAACGGTTGATAAGTATTTTGCATGAAGAAAAACTAAATTATATCGGATCGGTTGTACTTGGATTGAATGATGCCCTGGTGGAGTTAACAGGGGTGCTTGCCGGTTTGTCGCTCGCGCTACAGAATACACGAATTATTGCCCTGGTGGGCCTTATTACGGGTATTTCTGCATCATTGTCAATGGCGGCATCGGAGTACCTTTCAACCAAGGCCGAGGAGAACGGTAATATAGCAGCCAAATCGGCCCTTTATACAGGTATTGCCTATATTTTTACTGTTATTCTTTTAATACTGCCCTATTTTATATTTTCGCATTATATGTTATGCCTTAGTGGCACAATTATAATTGCCATCCTTATTATTTACCTGTTTAATTTTTACATTTCGATTGCAAAAGACTACAACTTTAAAAAGAGGTTTACAGAGATGCTTTTAATAAGCCTTGGAGTAGCTGCAATCTCATTTTTAATTGGATTTCTGATACGCCGGTTATTCGGGATAGAAATGTAATTAAACATCATTGTTTATCATTTCAAAAAACAAGACATAGCATTTACCAAAGGATAATTTTCGTATATCTTTTAAAAACTGATATTAGTCAATTGTATTGATCTTTTTAATTTGTTTTGCGTAAATAACAATAGAAAGATAGAAAATCAACAAATACATTAAACAATGGAAAGCTTAACAATCACCGGGACCAACTCTACACCGCAAGTCAGCTTTAACATCAATGGCAGGCTATCGTTCGAAGGAAGGTCGTTGCCCGAAAATGCCGAGCAATTTTACAAACCCTTACAGCAATGGTTGATGAATCTTTCTGCCGAGACAGTAAAATTTGATATTAACCTCGAATATTTTAACAGCGCTTCATCTAAAAAGATTCTCGATATGCTGAAAACACTTGATGCCAATTCGAAGGTAAAGAACCCGCAGGTAAACTGGCATTATGAAGAAGATGATGATGACACCCTTGAAGCCGGACAAATCTTCGAGGAGTTCATGAACAGGATAGTTTTCAGGTTTCTTGTATTCGAAGAAGCTGCCTGAGGGCCGGGCGCTGTTTTTCATGGTACTTCGGGCATGTATTACCCGACAGTTTTTAACAATTCAATTGGCTTTTTTGCTAATATACTCTTTCACGATATCTATAAACTGGTCAAAAAGAAACTCTGTATCTGTTGGGCCGCTTGATGCTTCGGGATGAAATTGCGAAGAGAAAAATGGTTTCGATACATGTTTCATTCCCTCATTGGTATTATCGTTCAGGTTAATAAACAGTGGTTCCCAATCTTTTGGCAGGGTATTGTTATCAATGGCAAACCCGTGGTTTTGCGAAGTGATATAAGCTTTGGTTGTGCCGACTTGTATCACAGGTTGGTTATGGCTTCTGTGCCCGTATTTAAGTTTATACGTATCGGCGCCTGCAGCAAGGGCCATCAATTGGTTTCCGAGACAAATACCATAGATTGGCTTGTTATCGTTAAAAGATTTTTTCAGGTTGGTAATTGTAATATCGCACATTTTTGGGTCGCCCGGGCCGTTTGAGATAAACAAACCATCGTATTCTTCTTTCGTGAAGTCCCAGTTCCAGGGAACAACCGTTACCGTTGCATCGCGTTTTAGCAGGTTTCGGATAATGTTGTATTTTACCCCGCAGTCTATCAGCAGTATTTTATATTTTCCGTTTCCGTAAACCTTTTTTTCACCAATACTAACCATGGCAACCAGGTTGTCGAGGTTAGGGTCATACAGGTCAATATTTTCATTGTCAAAAACAATTTTTCCAAGCATGGTGCCGTTTTCGCGCAATATCTTGGTGAGTTGCCGGGTATCAACACCATATATACCTGGTATACCAAACTCTTTAAGCCATTCGCCCAGACTCTTACGGGCGTTCCAGTGGCTGTATTCTTCGGTGTAATCAGAAATAATGAGCCCAGATATATGCAGGGCATAAGATTCGTAAAATTGCTGCAGGTTATTCTCTGTTTCGTCGCCGGGCACACCGTAATTACCGATTATGGGATAGGTAAGCGTGAGTAACTGGCCTTTGTATGAAGGATCGGTAAGACTTTCGGGATAACCGGTCATGGCTGTGTTAAAAACCACTTCGCCCGAAACTGTTTTTTCTGATCCGAATGAAAATCCCGTGAATTCAGTACCATCTTCTAAAACAAGTTTTACTTTTTTGGTATTCTTCATTAATTATCTGTTTTGTTTTTATTTATACTTTCGAGTGCTTCAATCATGGGTTCAATTTGTTCGGGCGAGATACGCTTGGCAACAATTTTTTTATCTTTATCGAGAATAAAAAGCTGCGGAGTGGAAAGAATATCATAATCAATTTTAAACTGGTATGAATAAGGGTTCCAGGCATTCATCCATCCATAAAGCTTGTTCTTGTTCACAAAATCAACCCATTCTATTTTTCCTTCTTCACCAAATAAAGTACTTATTGCCAGTATTTTAATATTTTTATCATGAAGTGATTCTTTATATAATTTTTGCAGTTGTGGCAATACAGTTTTGCAATGTCCGCACTCGGCTTCCCAAAACACCAGCACGAGATAAGGAGATTCGATATTGTGCATCTGTATTTTTGAACCTATGTGGGGAAACCTCTTAAGCGCCGTATCGGTTTCGGCAGCCAAAAAATGACTGTCGGGAATAAGCATTAGCTCCATGTCGGGGGCTGTTTTTCCAAGTAGCAGTGGTTTTGCTTTCGATATACGGTCTTTCAGGTCGGAGATGAATTTTTTATCGCTCCACCACGATTCGCTGATATAATATTTTTCGGCCAGGTAGATATATACCGCGTCCATCCCCAATATATTACTCTTTGCAAAATGGTTAAAAAGGGTGATCAGCATAAAACGGAAGACATTCGAATCGGCTTTTGATTTATCAATTATTGGGGTGATATACAAAATAATAGAATCGGGTATTTGAGGTATCACTTTAGATACATAATTCATCACTTTATCTTCGATGAGGGGTGTACGCAGCAGACGGGGATCGGAATAATCGAAATTGTCGAAATAATGTTCCCTGAAATAGTAGTATTGCCAAACCGAATCTTTTTTGCCGTTGGCAAGAAGAGGAGGGTCGGGTACTTCAATGTCGAGTGTAGCTTTAAGGAAAGTGGAGACAAACAGGCCGGGGTATTTGTCAATGATGCCTTTAATGTAGGCTTTGCTGTCGTCACCGAGTTTTTTCAGGTTGGTCTTGAGTTCTTCTTTTTCGGTTTCATTCTGCGATGTTTTTAGCTTTTGCTGAAGTGCCTGGGCCTCTTCGTTTAATGCTGCCATGTATTTTTGAAATTCATACAAAACAGCATTGTCTTCAGAACCTTTTATTTTAACCGTGTTAATAAAATCGGTTGTGTCGGTTTCGATTGAAAATTGCTGGTCTTTGTCTATTAAAATCTGGAAAAACTTCGTTGAAGGGAGATAAATGATATACATACCCCCGGGAAGATTTTTTTTGCCCCTGAAAACTCCGAAGCCGTTATAATCGAGGTGGGCCGTGTCGTCGGGGTACATAGATTTGTTTACATAATGCCCGAGAAGAACCATGGTGTCGCTCAGCCCGTTGATTTTTATTTTAATGTCGTAACCTTGCGTAAATGCTGAAAGACTTAAAAGAAATGCGGTGATTAGGATGAAGATACTTTGAAATAGCTTTCTCATAGCGAATATTGTTTTAACCAACTTTAAAAAATATCATTAAGGGCTTTTGTACCTTAAATTTTAACGCGACAAAATTAGCCATAAAACAATGAAAAAAAAAGGATACTGTATAAGTAAGTTTTTAAACAATCTTAACCAACCGCTGTGCTACGGGGGTATCTTAAAAGTCATCATATGCCCGGATGCATGTAGATATTTATTATCGTAATTTACCATTGCAAGATATTTTGTACAAGTTTTATTAAAAAAACTTTGCCGATATGACAGATAGCAATATTTTTATAAAAAAAACAGCATGTATACATTTAAAGAGTGTCAGGATATCTTTGAGAAACATCTGAAAAAGATGAAGTTACCTGAAATGCCGGCATTATTGTACGAACCAATAAACTATACATTAAACTCAGATGGCAAGCGCATAAGGCCTGTTATAACATTAATGACGTGCAATCTTTTTTCGGGTTCAATAGAGCCGGCCATTAACTGTGCTATTTCAATTGAGTTATTTCACAATTTTACCCTGCTGCATGACGATATTATGGATAAATCGGACATAAGAAGGGGACGGGAAACAGTGCATAAGAAATGGAACGGGAATGTTGCCATACTTTCGGGAGATACCATGATGATCAAGGCATTTGAATATCTGTCGAAATCTCCTTCTGAACTGTTACCCGAAATACTCAGAATTTTTAATGATACTGCCATCGGGGTGTGCGAAGGACAGCAATTTGACATGGATTTTGAAACACAAAAAAATGTTACAGTAAGTGATTATCTTAAAATGATTGAGCTAAAAACTTCTGTACTTATTGCAGCTTCGATGAAAATTGGCGCTATTTGCGGTGGCGCCGGCCAGAAAGATGCCGGTTATTTATACGAATTCGGAAAAAATCTCGGTATCGCGTTTCAGCTGCAGGATGACCTGCTTGATGTTTATGCCGACCAGGACATTTTTGGCAAGGTTATAGGCAATGATATTGTCGCCAATAAGAAAACATTTTTACTCATAAGTGCATTGGAAAATGCAAATGAGGATTTGCTGAAAGAGTTAATAAACTGGCTGGAAGTGGAGGAATTTGACAGGCATGAAAAAATCAGGGCTGTTACTGATATTTACAATCAATTAAAAATTAAAGAACTAACAGAGCAAAAAATGGCCGCGTATTATCAGGAAGCTACTTTGTCTTTTGAAAAGGTTTCGGTTGACAGTAAGAAAAAGATATTTCTTAAAGAGCTGGCTGATAGCCTTATGAAAAGAAAAAAATAGAATATTGTCAATAAAAAATCAAATAAATTTTTTTGAATTGTTTATTTTGTTATATTTATGCCATTAATCCTATTCTAATCAGCCCGTTAGGCTTAATTTGGCCTGTGACTGAAGGGGCGAAGCCTGGGCATTTTGGAGCATCTACAGCATAATTTAAAGCTTTTTCAATTTTCTGTTGCATTTGTTTTTATTATAGGCTACATCGTTTGGCACACATCTGCTTGAAGATGGTTATGATATAAGCAATTGGTATCGCATTATTTAAAGGAATTAGATTAGTTAAAGCCGATAATCCAGAGACAATAGGATTATTTGGAATATGGTTTTTCGGATTATTATCTTTTCTTTTTGGATTGCTTGGGCAGACTCTTCAAATGATAGGTGTGTTTGATTCAATACGAGCAGCAGGTGATGTTTCTGCTTCGATTGTTGCTGAAGGGATAAGTAAATCTTCAAATCATACTATTTCTGGAATA
>JAWOHT010000124.1:0-4583 GCA_046485045.1 Bacteroidales bacterium | reverse complement strand
ACAAAAAGACTTGTATCTTAAATCTTTTTACATGAAATATCACCTTGTAACTTTGGGATGCCAGATGAACAAAGCCGACAGCGAGCGTGTGCGCACGGTCATTGAAGATATGGGCTATACATGGACCGACTTTGAAGAGGAGGCAGGGTTGCTCGGGGTGCTTGCATGTTCGGTGCGCCAGAAATCAATAGATAAGGTTTATTCGAGAATCTATAAGTGGAACAAATGGAAAAACCGTCGTAACCTCATTTCGTTTGTTTCCGGATGCGTCCTTCCGGCTGATAAAGAAAAGTTTCTGAAAATGTTCGATCTGGTATTTGAAATGAAGGAGCTGCCCCGGCTACCGGAGATGCTCTCGCAGTGCGGCATTACTACACCTTTGAGCATCAGAAGAGGAAACATACCGGTTGTAGAAGAACATCATTTAGCTATAACAGGTATTAAGCCCGGGAGCAATCCTCTGCTGAATGTAAATCCTGTCAGCGAAAAGATCAGGTTAGCCGGCCGGCCTGAAGAAGAAATAAGAGGTTTCTGGCATGTGAAACCTGCTTATGAATCATCATACGAAGCTTTTATACCCATACAGAACGGGTGTGACAAGTTTTGTACATTTTGTGCGGTACCATATACACGTGGAAGGGAAGTTTCAAGGCCTTCTGCCGAAATACTCGACGAAATAAGAGATCTGGTAAACGGGGGTTACAAATCCATTACCCTGCTCGGGCAAAATGTAAATTCATACGGTCTTGACAGGCACGGCAGCGAGATATCTTTTCCGGAGCTTCTTAGGCAAATAGGTGAATTTGGAAAAAACTCAGGCAAGGATTTCTGGGTTTATTTTACCTCGCCGCATCCGCGCGATATGACAGGGGAGGTGATAGAGGTAATTTCGGAATATAGCTGTCTTGCAAAACAAATACATCTGCCCATACAGTCGGGCGACGATAAGGTACTGATGAAGATGAACCGCAAATATTCGGTGAATGATTACAGGAAAATAATTGCTGTAATCAGAAAACTGTTGCCCGATGCCACCATCTTTACCGATATTATTGTAGGTTTCACGGGAGAAACAGACGAACAGTTCGAAAATACCCGTAAAGCAATGGAAGAGTTTAAGTACAATATGGCCTATATTGCGAAATATTCTCCCAGGCCAGGCGCTGCCAGTTCACGGTGGGACAATGATATTCCCGGGGAGGTAAAAACAAGGCGGTTGCATATTCTTACCGAAGAACTCACCAAGCATACCATTGTTTACAACCAAAGCCTGATAGGTAAAAAGCTTAAGGTGTTGGTTACCGGAAGAGACAGGAAACACGAATACCTTTCGGCTCTCACCGAAGGCAGGATTGTGCTCAGGTTCGCTTCAGACGATGATTCGCTGACAGGCAACTTTGCAGAGGTGTTGATCGAATCGGCCACCAATTTTGCTGTTCAGGGCCGACTCATTGATAAAAAGGTAGAAGAAGCTGTTTATCATGGTTAAAAAAGTAGCATTTAAAACCCTTGGCTGCCGCCTGAACCAGTATGAAACCGACGCGCTGGCAACAGATTTTTACAATGCAGGGTATAAAATCGTACCCTTTGCTGAAAATGCCGATGCTTACATTATCAACACCTGCACGGTAACCAACAACAGCGACCATAAATCTAAAAACACCATTTATCAGGCAGTAAAAAAGAATGAGGGTTCGGTAGTCGTGGTAACCGGATGTATGGCAAACAACCAGAAGGAGTGGCTCGAACAGAGAGGTGGCATCACCTATGTTGTGGAAAATGACCGTAAAAGCTCCGTCTTTTCTCTTGTTGACGCTCATTTCAAAGGAGAACTCTTACATCCGTCAGACCTGAAACAGAGCCTGTTTGATTTTACCGTTGCCGAAAAGGGATTTCACACCCGCAGCATGATAAAAATTCAGGATGGCTGCAACAATTTCTGCACATTCTGTATTGTACCAAAAGTACGAGGAAGAGCCATCAGCAGACCGGTTGAAGATGTTCTGCAAAATATCAGGCAGGTGGTGAATCTTGGATTTAAAGAAGTTGTGCTTACAGGTGTCAATATCAGCAGGTATGATTATCAGGATATGGACTTTGAAAGCCTGGTAGAAAAAATTCTTGACCTGGAAGGTGATTTTCGCCTGCGTATCTCATCTATTGAACCTGAAGGTTTTGGTGATAAATTTGTAAAACTTTTTGCGCACCCGAAAATGTGCCCGCACCTGCATCTCTGTCTCCAGAGCGGTTCAGACCGTATTCTTATGCAGATGCGCAGACAGTATAATTTACACCAGTATTTACAACTGACAGATAGTTTCAGAAGCTGCTATCCCGATTTTAATTTTACAACCGATATCATTGTGGGTTTTCCGGGTGAGACCGAAGAAGATTTTAGCCAGACCTGCAAGGTGGTTAAAGACATTGCTTTCAGTCATGTACATACCTTCAGGTATTCAGTTCGCAAAGGCACACGTGCAGAGCGAATACCTGGCCATTTACCGGAGAAGGTTAAGCATGAACGAAGTGCGTTAATAAGAAATATTGCAGACGATAATAAATTACGGTACCGGCAGTCGCTTATCGGCAAAAAACAGACGGTGTTGGTCGAAAAAGTTCAAAAGGGAATCGCCAAAGGGTATGGCGAGCACTATGTGCCGGTAAAAATTGAAGGCGAAGTACCTGAGAATACATTTAAAACTGTTACCATTACCGGTTTGTCGAACGAATCCGATCCCCATCTGACAGGCCAATGATCTGTTTTATTGTGGCAAATTCCGGCAATGCAATTAGAGAAAAACATTTTTGGGAGAGAACGCTATTTTATTGAACTTTGGGGCAATTCGGGTTATTTTTCTGCATATGAGCAAATATGAAATCGTACAAAACCATCTGTATTCTCTTTTATTTACTGGTGATTTTGTTTAAGTTTGATGGTATTTTAGTAAACATTCAACTATGAAAAAGATTTTTGCATTAACAGTGTTATGTTTAGCTTGTTTTTCACTAACCAATCAGGCCCAGCAACTGCCGTCGAAGGACAATGTAATAAAGCAGATGAGACTGGCAAATAAATATTTTATGGACAAGTGGCCCGATCCGGGGGTGGACATCGTAACCGACAAGGTCAGACCAAGTAATTTATGGACACGTGCAGCCTATTACGAAGGCCTTATGGCGCTTTATTTTCTCACAACCGACACCAACTATTACAAATATGCTGTTGACTGGAGCGAAAGCCACGACTGGATGCCTACCTATGGCAATTTATCAACACGTGACGGAGACCATCAGGCTTGCGGACAAACCTATGTAGAGCTATACCTTATTGACCCAAAACCTGAACGTATCGCTCCCATTAAACAATGCATTGATTACAGGGTTGCCAGTCCGTTAAAAGACGACTGGTCATGGATAGATGCCATACAGATGGCAATGCCCTTGTATGCCAAGCTCGGAGTGGTTTATAACGATACCGCGTATTTCAGGAAAATGCACGACATGTACATGTATTCCAAGGAAAGCCACGGTGATAGCGGACTCTACAACAAGCATGAACATCTGTGGTGGAGAGATAAAGATTTTGACCCGCCATATAAAACCCCTGGGGGTAAAAACTGTTACTGGTCAAGGGGCAATGGCTGGGTGATCGCTGCCCTCGTTAGGGTGCTCGATGTTGTACCCGATACCCTCGAATACAACCATGAGTATATTACAACCTTTAAAGAAATGTCTGCTGCCCTGATAAAGGTTCAAAGAGAAGACGGTTTCTGGAATTCGAGCCTTGTTGACGAAACCGACTGGGGCGGAAAAGAAACCTCGGGTACAGCCTTCTTCGTGTACGGACTTGCCTGGGGCATAAACAATGGATTGCTCGACAGCGCTACCTACATGCCTTATATTATTAAAGGCTGGAACGGCATGGTGAATGATGCGCTTCATTCAAACGGATTCCTTGGCTACGCACAGAGTACCGGTAAACAACCATCTGACG
Organism: Bacteroidales bacterium; assembly: GCA_046485045.1. Classification (GTDB taxonomy): domain Bacteria; phylum Bacteroidota; class Bacteroidia; order Bacteroidales; family UBA10428; genus JAFGPL01. Next base: position 589 of record JAWOHT010000124.1, on the reverse strand, counting down.
GGCAACCGCTCTCGTATACAAAACCTGCTAATTTTGAAGATTACACGCTTGGTGCATTCTTGCTTGCCGGAAGCGAAGTGTATCATCTGGCACCAGTTATTGCAACTTCAGAAACCGATTCCAAATCATTGAAAAAAAAAAGGAAGAGCAGGTTGTAATATACCCTAACCCGGCTTCAGGTCAGATCAATATACTTTACTGTATAAACGAACATTCCAAAGTAAGTATTGATATACTTGATATGCAGGGAAAAGTGATTAAATCTGTACTTAAAAGTTCTGACATTCAGCCTGGAAATTATAATCTTTTGGTTGAGCTTTTTACTGATGGTAAAAAGTTTTCGCCAGGGGTGTATTTCATTAAATTCATCTTTGAGAATGAAGTTGTTACAAAAAGAATTGTTGTTGAGGGATAGTATTTGATTGTCTCTCAACTGATAAATTAAAGAAGTTGTCTGATATGTTTTCAGACAACTTCATTATAATTTAGGTATTTAAATCCAGATTAATAAAGTTATATAAATTACCTTGTATATATTACTTTACGAAGCTTTATAAAATTTTTATTATAGATTTTAACATAGTACATA
>JAWOHT010000059.1:0-7341 GCA_046485045.1 Bacteroidales bacterium | reverse complement strand
TTTTCTCCTTATTACCTGTAACTGTTGAGTTTCTCATGATTTTTTATTTTTAATGAAACCTATTATTTTGTTCTCATCGTTAAAAATCGGATGGAGGGTTACTTCAAAATACAAATGTGCCAGGTGTTTTTTCCTTGAGAATGGTTCTTCAATTATATATCTGCCGTTTAAAACTTACATCGGATTAAGGTTGATTTCTCACGGCCCTATTCAACTGATATATAATTACAAATATAATAAATAATTGAATATCAATTCATCATTTTTAGCTTCTAAAATTGCCAGTTTGATGCCTTTGTAAACCAACACATAATCGGCAATGCCTCGTTTAATTATTTTTATTATTTTCTCGTCTAATCTCGCTTTGGTCATTCTTTTTCTTTAGCCACCTTCTTTTACAAGGGCAATTTCCTATTACTTATCTGGTGTTTCAGCAGTTTTGTCCCAAACGGGACAGTCTCTAACGGGACAGTCCCGTTAGGGACGACATATTGGTAGATAAAGTGTTAAAAAATGTTTTTAAGTCCCGTTAGAGCCTGTCCCGTTTAACGGGAGAAGCAATATATTTTATTTGTTTAATAATGATAAATAACCAAGCCATTTTACAAATTCATTTTTCCATGCTGTATCATCTTTGCGGTTAGTCCTGAATTTTACAACCATACAGGTTATTCCCTGATCGTTTAACCATAATGCTATATCAGTTCCTTCCTTAACTATCCATATATTTTTCAGACCGTTACCTGGATAAACTAAATAATACAAAATGCCAAAAACCAGCGGGGCAATTATTAACAGTGTTTTGAAGAAGGAGAATGAGAAGGAGAATGAGAGGGAGAATGAGAATGAGAAGGGGAATGAGAAGGAGAAGGAGAGGGGGAATGAGAGGTGTTAATACTTGTTAGATATATAACATAACCGCTATCCGAGGTGTTTTTGCAATATACGCAACAGGTGTTCGTATCTTACCGGTTTGGTGATATGGTCGTTGAAACCTTGCAGCAACGCTTTCTGACGGTCAGTTTCAAGTGCATAGGCTGTAATAGCAATAACCGGGATTTCGGTATTGTGTTTTCTTATCTCTTTAATGACCTGATATCCGTCTAATTTCGGCATGCGTATATCAAGCAGGACTATATCCGGAAGGCTTCGGTTGTAAATTTCCAATGCCTCTTTGCCGTTTGATGCATGAAATATGGTTATACCTGTTGGTTCAAGAACTTCGGCAACAAATAGGTAACTATCAGTCTCGTCTTCGGCAACCAGGATTTTTTTTCCGTTCCAGTTTATATTATCAATATCAGCTTCTTCTACCAATTGTTTAGATATTTTTTTTGACTGATCAAACGGCAGTGTAAAACTGACTTTTGAACCCTTACCTGTTTCAGATTCAAGCCAAATCTCCCCGCCCAAAGCCTCGGTGTATGCCTTTGCAATGGCAAGACCGAGCCCGGAGCCTCCATATTGTCTGGTAAGGTTTTCATCGGCCTGTCTGAATCTTTCAAATACCACCTTCATGCTTTTCTCTTCGATACCCACACCGGTGTCGGTCACAGTGAATTTATACAGATTATTACTGAATGTGCAGTTAATGGCGATACCTCCCTTAACGGTGAATTTTACCGCATTGCTTATCAGGTTTGACAATATCTGGTGCAGCCTGGCATCATCGGTATTGCACAACACTTTATCTTCGGGTATATCCATCGTCCATGTCAGTGTTAAATTTTTATTCTGACATGCCCCTGAATAAAAATCAGCCACCTCTTGAATCACTTTCCCGATATCCGTATCATCTTTATTTATTTCAATGATTCCTGCTTCTATCTTAGAAATTTCAATAATGTCGTTTACTACAGCCAACAGTCTGTCGCAACTTGAATTGATAATATCGAGGTAATGAACATAGTTTTTATCATCGGTCCCCGAGCGACGCAATATCTGTGTAAAACCGAGAATGCCGTTCATCGGTGTTCGTATTTCGTGGCTCATATTCGCCAGGAAGGCGGTCTTAAGCCTGTCGCTTTCTTCGGCTTTTTCTTTGGCTCTAATAAGCTCCGACTCAATAATTTTCCTGCCAGTGATATCTCTTGTAACACCTACAAGACCAACAGGTTTTGAATCTCCATCGCTCATTACCGAGACTTTGACTTCTGTAGGGACGGTAGTGCCGTCTTTTCTTTTCATCTCCAGTTCGAGTACCCTTGTATTCAAAGGATTACCTCCTGATAAAATAAGGGGCTTCAACTCTTCGTTTATGATGGTCATTGCAAGCCGGTAAGACTCCGGGGTAAGCACATCTTCAAGCGACTGGCTCATTACCTCTTCAACGGTGTAGCCGCGTAGCTCTTCCACTGCAGGGCTTACAAAGGTATAACGAAGATTCAAGTCGAGCACAAAAATTACATCGCCCGAATTGTCGGCAAGCAACCTGTACTTTTTCTCATTTTCTTTCAGGGCGTTTTCTATCTCTTTCTGAACGGAAATATCACGGGCAATACCCTCAAGGGCTATCAGTGTGCCTTCTTCATCATAAACCGGTACAATTCTCAGCTCGGTACAGATTACTGTTCCGTCTTTCCTGACCCATCTCAGAACCAGTGGCTCATTGGTTTCTACAGCAGCTTTCAACAGAAGACCCCGGTCGTCGGGGTGAATAAGTTTGTTGCCGAGATCAGGGTCAGCATAATGTTCTTCGGGAGTATAGCCTGTAATTTTTGTCACCACCGGACTGACATAACTGAACCTGTTAACCGGTTTGATTTCGTAACGGAAGATAATGTCTGGTGCATTTTCGGCAAGGCGTCGGAACCTCTCTTCGCTCTGCCTGAGAGCCGCCTGTTGTTTTTGGAGTTCATGGCGCTGGCAGGCGCTTAAGATCATCGAAGGAAGCCTGTAAAGGTAATTCGGCCTTTTTACGAGGTATTCGTCAGCCCCAAGCTTCAGGGCCTGGATAGCGATCTCTTCATCACCCTGTCCGGTAACCATAATAATGGCAATCGGCAAGCGTTTTACCTGTTTAACAGTTTTTATAAGTTCAAGCCCGCTCATGCCTGTAAGCCTGTAATCGGTGAGCAGCACATCGTAACTGCAACTGTCGGGGCTGCAGGGTTCAAGCTGTTGTAAGACCTCCCTGGCAGTATAACACACCGTAAGTTTAATATAGGGCGCATATTGTGAAAGATGTTTTACAGTAAACTCAATGTCGGCTGAATTGTGCTCCGAGTACAGCACATTCAGCGTTTGCTTTAGGGTGTTATCGGCTGCTTTTCTGTTCAGCAGGGCAATTTCAATGGTTTTTGCCAGGGTGTCGAGATAACCGTGCTTTTTAACTATATAATCATCTGCGCCTGCCTTCAGGGCTGCAACAGCAGATTCTTCATCGCCCGAACCTGCAAGAAATATTACAGTTAAAGGAAGCTCTTTTTTTCGTACCTCTACCAGCAGGTCAAGTCCGATGCCATCGGGGAGGTTCATGTCGAGCAGTAACAAACCGAATTTTGAATCTTGTTGCAAATGGTCTCTTGCATCCTTTAAGGTTGGTGCAATAAGTAAAACTGCATCGGGCATATCTTTCAATAGCTGTCTTTGGGTGAGTGCGGAATCGGTTTTATTATCCTCAACGTATAGAATTTTCATATCGGTTGTTTTACTGTTTACATATCACTTTGCGTCTCGTTTAAGACATTCCAGTATAATTCGATCTGGGTGGCAACCTCAATGAATTTTTCGAAATTTACAGGTTTCACGATGTATGAATTGGCACCCAGATCGTAGGCCATTTTCATATCAGAGTTATTAGATGAGGTGGTAAGCACCACCACCGGAATAGTGCGGTATTCCGGATTTGATTTAATAATTCTTAATACTTCAAGACCGTCTATTCTTGGTAATTTCAGGTCAAGTAAAATAACAACGGGAAATGTTTCGCCCTGCCCCCATCGTTTAATAAACCCTACAGCCTCTTCACCGTCACGGGCAACCTGTATGGGGTTGGTGATATTACGTTTCTTAAATGCCCTGATGGTAAGGTCTACATCCATTGGGTTATCTTCGATCAGCAGAATGGGTTTGTTACAAATTTCTTTCATATTTTCAGATTTTAGGAATTTCAAGATAAAAAGCCGATCCTTTACCGGGAGAACTTTCAACCCATACTTTCCCCCCCATACGTTCCATAGATTTTTTCACCATTGCCAGCCCTATACCGGTACCCGGATACTCTTCGATGCGGTGCAGCCGCTGGAATATTTCAAAGATTCTTTGATGGTACTGCACATCAATACCAATGCCGTTGTCATGAACAGAAATAATGCAACTTTCAGGTTTTTCACTTAAAGCAATTTTTATCGCGGGTTTTGGAACGTTTCCGGTAAATTTTACGGCATTTTCGATAAGGTTCCTCAAAGCTATGGTCAATCCGTTTGAATCGGCAGTAATTTTTAAGGGAGGAACGCTGTTTGTGATAGATACATTGTTGTGCATAGTGCTTTTCTGCAGGCTTTGCAGGATAGTGCTTATAAGAACAGACAAATCTATATTAACAGGGCGCAATGTATATCTTTCGAGCCTGGAGTAATTCAACAGATCGTCTATCAGATCGTTCATCTGCATCGCGCTTTCCCTTACATTTTCAAGATATCTTCTGCCTTCGTCATCAAGTATTTTTGAATAATCATCGAGCAGGATACGGCTGTAACCGTCAATACCCCTTAAAGGAGCTTTAAGGTCGTGAGATACCGAGTAGGTAAATGTTTCGAGTTCACGGTTGATTTCGGCAAGCTGTGCGGTTCTTTCTTTCACCCGTTGTTCAAGCTCAGCATTCATTCTTTTAATATCATCCTGTATTTTTTTCCGTTCGGTAATGTCGGTAATAATTACCTGTATGGCAGGTTGTCCCCGATAGGTAACAGGGGTAGCCATCACCTCTACATCTACAGGGATGCCGTCAAGTCTTATGTAGACATCTTCAACGGGATAAAGGTTGTCTTTGCCGGCTAATAATTGCTCAATTCTTTTCAATGCATTGTCCAGATAATCGGGGTGAATAATGTCTTTCAAAGAATTACCGATGATTTGCCACGGTGATTCCCCTCCCAGAATTTTTACTCCAGCCCTGTTTACAAATTGTACTATTCCCTGCACGTGAACAGCAATCCCTACAGGTGACTGTTCAAGCAATGACCTGTACCGCTCTTCGCTTTCTTTGAGCGCAAGCTGCGCTGTTTTTATTTTGGTAATATCCTGAAATGAGCCGCTGACCCTTACCACCTTGCCATTTATTATTTCGGGAATCCCAATTGTCCTTACCCATTTGTGATTATTATTTCGCGTTACCATTTCAAGCTGAAGGTCATAGGTTTTTCCTGCGCTTATGGCTTTCTGAATGGCCTGTTCAACCAAGGCCCTTGATTCTTCCTTATAAAATTCAAGTCCCTTGTTTACATCTGTCTCTTCGTCGGGTGGAAGCTCGTGTATTCTGGCCACTTCTTCGGTCCATGTGCCTTTATGGGTTTCAACATCAAACTCCCATCCTCCGACCTCTGCAATTTTGCCCATTTCATTTAAGAGTTTTTGGTTTTTCCGAAGGGTTTCTTCCATGATCTTTCTTTCGGTGATATCGGTATGGGTACCGAGCATTCTTATGGGTTTACCGTTGCTATCGTGTGAGACAATTTCACCCTGTGAGAGTATCCACTTCCATTCCCCGGTTTTGGTCTTCTGTCTGAATTCTACGCTGTAAGTCCCAAGCTTTTCATGAATATAGTCAAGGTACACCTGGTAAACAGCCTCCCTGTCTTCGGGATGCATTCGTTCAAGCCATTTTTCGTTTGTTTCATTTAACTCTCCGGGCGCATACCCGAGCATTGTTTCATATTCGGGGGTCACTAAGGTATCGCCGGTTAGAATATCTATATCCCATAGGCCCTGTCTGGCTCCTTTAAGTGCAAGCCTTAGCCGTTCTTCACTACGTATCAGATTTTCACCGGCTTTTTTCCGTTCTGTAATGTCTCTTATAATGCTGAGGTAATAAACCTTATTGTCTATATTAAACCCCCGGGTACTTAATTCAACAGAGAAGATGTCCCCGTTTTTCCGTACATGTTCAGTCTCATACCTGGCGCTGTTATCTTCTTGTAAGAGAGCAATTGAATTTTCCACATTATCACGATTTTTAAGGGGTCTCAGTTGATCTTTTTTAAGATTCAGCATTTCATCTCTGGTATAACCGTACAGATCAATGGCCCTGTCGTTGACATCAACCAGTTTGTGCCCGGAATCCCATATTATAATTGCATCATTTGCATATTGTGTTACAAGATGATATTTAAGATTAATCAGCTTGTTTTCATATTCAAGTTCCAGTTTATGTTTTTCAAACTTTCCATCCCTTCTCAGCCAAACGATACGGACAATGAGGAATATCACCGTGACCAGTAAAAGTGTTAAAAGAACGGTATAGTAAATATACCTCTTCAAATTTGTAAACAATTCCGACTTATCGAGTTTCACTACCAGAAACCAATCAGTTCCGGTAACCGGGCCAAAAGCAGCCATTACTTTTTTATTTCTGTAATCAAGAGCATCGGTAACACCTTTCTCTCCTTGAACAGCTTTAACTGCCGCAATCTCTTTTAGCCTGTCTGAAATCTTCAATCTCGATGAAGTTCCTTTAACATGTCTTAACTCATTCAGAAATAATATACTGTCACCTTCTCTTTGTACAAGCAAGGCTTCCGCCGATTTGCTTTTAATTTGAAATGTCTGCAGCAACGGATAGAATTCCCGGGCAGGATCTAAATTGAGTACCAGATAGCCTATTAATTCATTTTCGGACTTTAGATACAATGGTGCAACAACGTGGAACAACATCTGGCTGTCGGGTGTAATATCCAGCTTTGTAAAAATGATCTCTCCTGAATTTCCGGCAGAATACAATACAGGCATAAGATAGAACATATCTGGTATCGGGACCGATGATGCCGGATGAAAAAAAATAGCTTCTCCTTCATTATTAAGTACCATAAGCGAATTATAATGACCTGTACTTATTACAGAGTTGGCATAATCGGCAAGCTTGCTGATTTTTTCCTCTGTCAAAGATTCTGTATTTAATGACTGAATAAGATTTAATAAATCTACATTGTTCTTATGAAACAGGGCATCAGAAATTCTTTCAGACCTCCAGTCGAGCAACTGTTTTTCCTTTAATCTGAAAAGTGTAGCCAGCTCTTCCGACTTCTCTTTGTGTAAGGTAGTATACTGAAAATACAAAACCAGTGAGGCAATAATGATTATAACTGCCAAAAATGAGAGAGAGAGCCACAGGTATGTCCATAT
>JAWOHT010000058.1:0-27806 GCA_046485045.1 Bacteroidales bacterium | reverse complement strand
CAGCAGTTTATGATACCCTTCCGTTGTGCAAATTCATTCGGCGCTGTTTTACAGGCAAAGCGGACCGTGCTGGTGCCTGGCCGGCAATTGCTCAATTGATCAATGCTACAACCGGATGGGCTGAGTACGGAAAACACTATCAACTAAAAAAGATAGTGAAAGAGTAGCAAACACACTGACTGGTTGCTTGTCGGGTTAATCCGTTTGTGTAAATTGTTTCCAGTGTCAGGTCAATTGTCATACTGAACGAAGTGAAGTATCTCCGCAAGTTTATTCTTAACCGCCATTATTCATACCTTTTAATAATTCATTGATTATAGCGGTTAACCCTCCCGCCAAAGCGGGACAGGCTGATTTAGCAACACTTAATTTTGAGGTACGAAAAAATTAGTGTTGCTTAATCGCAGCAATATGTTGAAAGAAAACGGATGAATAATTCGGGATAAATGTATTTTAGCAACATGCTGTAATTCTTTAGTAAAGAAGAAGCTGTTTCGGAATTTATCCCGACGATTGGATTGAAAAACGTATGCGAAGCATTGCGATACGTGAAGAACTTACCGATGAATGGAAAAACCATGGCGTCAAAGAGCAAAAAGAATATGCAATACTTACGGCTCAAATTTCAAAAGCAACATTTGGTTTAACGCCAGCGGAATATAAAAAAGTGAAAGGTCTGAAATCGCAAAACCTTAGAGACCACATGACCGATTTGGAGTTGATTTTCTCTATGTTGGGCGAAGCATCAACTAAAGAACTTGTGGTAAATACCGACCCTGAAGGCTTCGAAGAAAACCAAAAAGCAGCAAAAGCTGTCTGGTGCAGAGATGACTGCTTTATCTTATAATTTCAAAATATTCATCATTGACTTTAAACCGAACTACATATTTGATATTGTAATAAAAATATATTAAATTGCGTCAATAAAATGACGGAATTATGAATTATTTAGTCAGAGAGATTTCGGATGGTATTTTGAAAAAGCTTCTGCCGAACAAAGTTGTACTTGTTTTTGGGGCCAGAAGGGTTGGGAAAACAGTCTTGGTGAATCAAATTCTGGAAAAAATTAACGAACCTGTTCTTATCCTTAATGGTGAGGATATAAATGTGCACGATAAGCTGGCAGTAAGGTCAATTGAAAATTACAAACAGATTTTAGGTTCATATAAATTTCTCTATATTGATGAGGCTCAAAAGATTCCTGAAATAGGACTAAAACTTAAATTGATGATTGATGAGATAGCAGGACTGAGAATTATTATCTCAGGTTCTTCTTCTTTTGATATATACCGTGATGCCGGAGAACCTTTGACTGGCCGAAAATATACTTTTAATCTTTATGCCTTATCAGAACGAGAGTATAACCAAACTGAAAACAGTATTTCAAAAATTGATAAAATACGGGAAAGATTGATTTTTGGTAATTACCCTGAATTACTCCACTTCCCTGACAGAAAAGATAAAATAGATTATCTGAATGAAATGGTAAGTGCTTATTTGTTAAAAGATATTTTGGCATTTGAAAACATTAAAAACTCGCAAAAGATATTTAATCTGTTACGCCTTATTGCATTTCAGATTGGCGGGGAAGTTTCAATGCAGGAATTAGGAAAACAATTGTCAATTAGTAAAAATACAGTTGAAAAATACCTGGATTTGTTGAGAAAAGTATACATTCTTCACAAAGTGGAAGGATTCAGCCGCAATCATAGAAAGGAAATAACCAAAAATTCAAGATGGTATTTTCTTGATAACGGGATACGAAATGCTGTTATTGCCAATTTTAACCCTGTTGAGGCCAGAAATGATGTCGGACAACTATGGGAAAACTACATGATAAGCGAGCGCATCAAATATCAGGAATATAAAAAACTTCCATCGAACAACTACTTCTGGAGAACATATGATCAGCAGGAAATTGACTGGGTTGAGGAACGTGACGGATCATTGTTCGGATATGAATTCAAATGGAAAGACTCAAAATCAAAGATACCTTCACAATGGAAAAATTCCTATCCTGATTCTGAATTTGAAGTCATTAATATGCATAATTTTGAGGCATGGTTACAATAATTACAGGTAAGTCTGGATGTATGTGTCTATCAGTTTTATTAAATTACACTTTTCTTCGGATGTACGTCGAACATTAAATAAAAGCGTTTAAAGTCAAAATTTTAAAAATGGCCCAATGGAACCCCTGGCACGGCTGCCGCAAACTAAGCGCTGGTTGTAAAAACTGCTATGTATATCGTATGGATGCCAGGTACGATCGGGACGCATCGGCGGTTTCCAAGACACTGCAATTCAACCTGCCACTTAAGAAAAAGCGCAACGGGACATACAAAATTGTTTCGGGTGAAACTGTTTATACCTGCTTCTCTTCCGACTTTTTTCTCGAAGAGGCCGATGAATGGCGCATGGAAGCCTGGCAGATGATTCGGTTACGGAGCGATTTGAAATTTTTTATCATCACCAAGCGCATACACAGGTTTGAAGTGAATCTCCCGGGTGACTGGGGCGAAGGATATACAAATGTTACCATCGGGGTTACATGCGAGAATCAGGACAGGGTAAATTACCGTTTGCCTTTTTTAACAGAACTTCCTATACAACATAAAGTAATTATTTGCGAGCCATTACTTGAAAAAGTTAACCTGACACCCTGGCTTTCCGAAAAAATTGAAGCGGTAATTGTTGGCGGGGAATCGGGTAACGATGCCCGTGTTTGTGATTTTCAATGGGTAACCGGTATCCGTTCTCAATGCATCGAAAAAAATGTGCCGTTTCGTTTCCGACAAACAGGGGCACGCTTTATCAAAGACGGCCGGCTGTACAATATTAAACGGCACTACCAGCATTCTCAGGCACGGAAAGCCGGGATTGATTACCATGCGTAATTTTAAGTACAAGTAAAAATGCATATTGAGGGATATTTCCGGTTTAAATTTTTTCTATTGATGAATTTGGATTAATTTGCGCTCAGGTTTTTATGACTATTTTCCTATTACCTGTGAGAAACAAGAACATATGTATCATATTAATTGCCGGGCTTGTATTGGGCACTGTCAGGCATATTACAGCCCAGGAAACCGATCTGGCTTACGCTGAAAAAACAGCACAATCGTTTTTTCAGAACAAAGACTACAGGAGTGCACTTAATGCATTTAACCGGCTATACCAGAATTCTCCCCAGAATGCCGGTTATCAATATTACATTGGCAGATGTATGGTTGAACTTGATGATAATACCGGTGAAGCGATCAATTACCTTCGGTTTGCCGCGGTTAAGAGTCATTCTGCCGATGCATGGTTTTATCTGGGGCAGGCATATTATCAAAATTCCGAATATGAAAAGGCAATAAGTTCTTATAAACGGTTTATCAGTGATGGGAAAAAAGCCGAAATTAAAAGGCTCGCGGCAAAAGATATGCTGGCAAAAGCAGAGAAGGGACAAAGTGAAAAGCTGAAATCTGTCACTGAGAAATCAGATAAAGAAAATATTTCATTTGATAAAGGTGCAAATAAAGATGATTTGGATAGTCATAAGGAAAGCATGACTGAAATCCAGGGAACCTCGTCTGCAGACCTTGCAACCAATGCAGTAAATGAAAAAAATGCCGTTACAGAACCATTAAACCAATCATGGCATAACACTGTCGGGGTTGATGATAATGCGCTGTCGGGTGCATTGCAACTGCAACTGGAAGCAGATTCGTTAAAACGGATGGCCAAGATCAAACGTGCAGAACTCAAAGAGACCGAAGGCCAGGAAGAACGCACAAAGCTTTTTGGTGAGATTTCATCACTCGAAAAAGAATCTGGCGCCAGCCAGGCCAAAGCCGATATATATTTCAGGCAGTTGCAGGAACAGCCGGTTTCTGATAAGCCAAACGAAACTGTTCATCACAGAAGCACTCTCATTGAGCTAAAAGAAGAAATTAACGGGATTAAAGTGTACAGGTATAAAACGGCCGAAATGCCTGAAGGTGAAAAAACCGCACCCGTTCAAAACAATCAGAATAAAATTAAGGAAAGTAAAAACGGTGATGTTAATGTGCTCAATGAATTTTCAATAGGCACTGTACCTGCATATGACGATTATCACCCCATACCCTTTAGAAAATCAGGGCCTGGGGCTTTGATTTATTACATACAACTGGGTGTATTCAGCAAGAAATTAGCCAATACTGCATTTGGCGGAATTACCCCTGTATGTGTTGAAGAGATTATGCCACAAGGGATGTTTAAATATTATGCCGGCAGGTTCGGCTCGGTATTGAAGGCTGAAGAGGCATTATCGAAAATAAAACAACATGGGTACCCCGATGCATTTTTAGTGGCATTTTTTAACAACGGGCAAATTCCGGTTGACAAAGCCAGGCAAATTGAGTTTACCCAAATTAAGTTATAGCGGGGCCTGTATAATATAGAAAATTTCTTAATTTTGTTTTCGTTTAAACTTAAGCATAAAGCATCACCTTCTGGCTAAAAGAATTGTTAACCTACTTGAACAGAGCATCAGCATGAAAGAGAAGAACATTATAAGGACAAGGCCTTTGGTTGAGGAGTTTACAAACACAGGGACAGGGGATTCCCGTCACCTTATTCTTCATAATGATGAAGTACATACATTTGATTATGTAATTGACTCATTGATTGAAGTATGTGAGATGGAAACTGTTCAGGCTGAGCAGTGTACATTTCTGGTGCACTATAAAGGCAAATGCGATATCAAAAAAGGCAATTTTAACCTGCTGCGGCCTTACAGGTTGGGACTCATAGAACGAGGTTTGAATGCTACAATAGAGTAATATTAATTTTTGAATATGTCAATCGGAGCCATTGTTTTATTGATTTTTTTGGGAATATGTCTTCTAATGTTGGAGTTTCTTGTTATTCCAGGGATCACCATTGCCGGTATCGGGGGTTTTTTATGCCTTGCGGGCGGTGTCTTTACAGCCTATTATTCTCACGGGGCTGCCACCGGTAACATTGTGCTTTTGTCAACCATAGCGGCTCTGATAGTATTTACGATCATCGCCCTAAAATCAAAATTCATGAACAAGATGATACTTGAATCGGATGTTAAAGGTGCAGCAGTGGATATAAAACACGATGAAACTTTTAAAATTGGAGACAGAGGCAAGGCAATAACAAGGCTGGCTCCTATCGGTAACGTACTGATAAATGACAAAATAGTTGAGGCAAAATCAATTGATGGTTTCGTTGATGAAAATACCGCAGTGGAAATAATAAAGGTTCAAAATACAAATGTAGTCGTTAAACCCTTAAAATAAACAATCATGGCAGCAGCAAATTCAATTTTTATCATTATTGGTGCAATTATTCTGTTAATGCTTTTTCTTTACCTCGTTCCACTGGGATTATGGTTTCAGGCGCTTGTTTCGGGCATAAAGATATCTTTATTGCAACTTATTTTCATGCGCTGGAGAAAAGTTCCTCCATCTATTATCGTAAGGGCGCTAATTGAGGCAACCAAAGCAGGGATAGCAGTGATTAAACGCGATGAACTTGAAGCGCATTACCTGGCAGGGGGTCATGTGGAAAAAGTCGTTCATGCACTTGTTTCTGCTTCCAAAGCAAATATAGATTTGTCCTTTAAAATGGCTACCGCCATTGACCTTGCCGGACGCGACGTATTTGAAGCAGTGCAAATGTCGGTTAACCCCCAGGTAATAAATACCCCGCCTGTAGCAGCAGTGGCCAAAGACGGTATTCAGCTCATCGCAAAAGCCAGGGTGACCGTTCGTGCCAACATCAAACAGCTGGTGGGGGGCGCAGGCGAAGAAACTATTCTTGCCAGGGTTGGCGAAGGTATTGTTTCATCTATCGGTTCATCAATATCTCATAAAGAGGTGCTCGAAAATCCCGATTCAATATCCAAAGTGGTGCTGAATAAAGGGCTTGATGCAGGAACGGCCTTTGAAATTCTTTCTATAGACATTGCCGATATTGATGTTGGAAAGAATATTGGCGCTGTATTACAGATGGACCAGGCCAATGCAGACAAGAATATTGCCCAGGCCAAAGCCGAAGAGAAAAGAGCTATGGCTGTGGCGCTTGAACAGGAAATGAAAGCCAAAGCCCAGGAGGCTCGTGCCAAAGTTATCGAAGCAGAGGCCCAGATACCTCTCGCCATGGCAGAGGCATTCCGCTCAGGAAACCTTGGTATTATGGATTATTATAAACTTAAAAACATTGACGCCGATACGCAGATGCGCGATTCTATTGCCAAATCAACAGATAAACCGACAGGCAAAAAGTAATTGCGTAAATATCAGGCCATTTAAATGAACGCTATAAAATGCTTTTGTGCCTGCCATAACAGGGCGCAAGAGCATTTTTCTTATGATACTGAGATTAACATCATGATTTTACAATGATGAACATTTAAGATATTATTGAAAAACCACTGAAAATAAATTGTTCATAATGTCAAAAAAAACGATTACCTACAACGAGGCAGTCTCTCAGATTGAAGACATTCTTAATAAGATTGAGCATGAGGAGCTGGATGTTGATGAACTTACAAGGCTGGTGAAGGAAGCCTCGGGGCTCATAAGATTTTGCAAGGGCCGACTGTATGAAACCGAATCTGAGATTGAAAAAATATTAAACAGCCTTGATAAAGACATAGATGAATAAACAGAACCTGATGGCTGCTTCTATAAAAAAAAACCAGGGACTCTGTCGTCCCTGGTAAAAACCCTAAAAAATTAAACCTAAAAAATTTTACGAAAACCCTTTGAGAATTATTGTTAACCTAACTAAACCTAAAATCTATGAACCCAACTACTACTATAACGAATGTGAATATCATTTTGTTTCGTGATCTTGAACTTTTTTAGCACTTTTTAACAATTTTTTGGGGTTTTGTAAATTAAAACCTCCAGCTTATAGCTGCCATATAGTTAATACCTGCCTGTGGAAAATATCCGTCGAGTGCATAATGCCGGTCACTATAATAGTACCTGTAAACCCAGGCATTGGTTTCGTATTCTTCATTAAATATATTATTAATCATAAGTTTCAGGGTTATTTCACCAATTTTTCCGCTGCTTACTTTGTAATGAAGGTAGAAATTATTAACCAGGTAAGGGTTAATACTTCGCTCTGCAGAGGAGGTGTTATCTATAAACTGCCTGCCGACATATTTACTGATAAGGCTCAAGCCAAGGTTGTTGACAGGCATAATGTTCAACGTGCTGGCTGCAACCAATTCGGGTGAAAATGAGAGATCGGTGGTGCCAAGGTATTTTGAATACTGGTAAGGCTGACTTTCCGGGTCATCCCAGTAACTCCAGTTATCAACATATTCTGTGAATTCTTTTATTTTGTTTTTGCTCAGTGTAATATTACCGTTCCAGAACATTTTTTTTGTAATTTTTATTTCGCCCGAAGCCTCAATTCCCCTGCGGAAGCTTTCTGGCACATTCACCATTATGGCATTGCCAACATCGTTGATCTCTCCTGTCAGTACAAGTTGGTCTGTGTAATACATATTATAAAGATTGAAACTTACCTTTAAATTATCGAGGTTCAGTTTGTAGCCAGCTTCAAGGTCGTAAAGGATTTCGCGGGTTGGTACATTGCCGTCCGGGGCATCAATATAATTCGACCTGTTAGGCTCTCGGTGCGCAACAGCAAAAGAGGCATAGAGGTTTTGGTAATCACTGAGTTGATAGTAAACTCCAAACTTGGGATTAAGAAAATCAAAATCAAGCCCTTTCATGGTAATGTCCCTTAAGTCGTCATCAATTCCCGATATACCGTAGCGTATACCCCTGTATTGAATATCGCCGTAGAGGTTCAACCCCTGGGAAACAGCCACATCTATTTTTGCATATATATTAAAATCGTATTTGTCGCCTGTGCCGTTATACCATTCGTGGTCTTTGTCAAACCCTGAATTATATTCAGCCCAGATAATATGCCCGAAATGATCGCCGACATAACGGTTCGCTCCCCCTCCCAGGGTAATGTTAAACCGTTCTTTTGTAAAAATAACATTGGAAACCAACCCGTAAAAATCGTTGTCGAGCCATTTTCTTTGTATTAAATCGGTTCTTCTAATTGTATCGTTGCCGTTAATGGCACTGTTTAACCCGTAATCAGAGAATTTTTTATTGTATTTAAAATCTTCGTAATAACCGCGTCCTTTGGTGTAGTGCAGGGCCGAATTAAAAAGAAGGTTGTTATTTACCTGATGTGAAAAATGCAATTGGTAGTGCGACTGCTGATAATGGTCTATCTGGTTGGAATAGGTGTACAGGTTATAGGTTCTGTTGTCTGAGTTCAGCAGGTTTTGAGCCTGTTCATCATTCAGCCCGTTTCCTGAGATATTTTCTGCCATGCCTGCCGAATCGTTGTTCAGCCTTGCTTTCGGTACACCGTTCCAAGCCTGGTAAGTCTCTTCAAGTCCTGAAAAAACATACAGTTTTACAATTGTTTTTCCGGTGTAATAGCCTGCTGTTGCATAAAAAGATTTAAGGTCGGCCCATGCCCTGTCTACAAAACCATCGGAAGAGATTTTTGACAACCTTCCGTCAAACGTGAATTTGTTTTTTAACAGCCCTGTGCCGAAAGACACGTTAGTTTTAAATGTATTAAAAGAGCCAAAGCCGAGATCGGCCTGTACATAAGGTTCAACAGAAATATTGCTGGTCTGCAGGTTAACCGAAGCCCCGAAGGCTGCTGCACCGTTCGAAGAAGTACCTACCCCCCGTTGTACCTGGATATTTTCTACAGACGATGCGAAATCGGGAAGATCAACCCAGAAAGCCCCATGTGACTCGGCATCGTTATAGGGGATGCCGTTAATTGTAACATTAATACGGTTGATATCTGTTCCTCTTATGCGCATGCCGGTATAACCCACCCCGTTGCCGGCATCTGTTGTTGCAATCACCGAAGTCATCCCGTTTAGCAATACCGGCAGATCCTGGCCAAAATTAATTTTTTCGATTTCATCTTTACTAACAGAGCTGTAGGTTGAAGGTGTTTTGTTTTCGGCCCTGGTTCCTTTAATAATTATATCATCTCCAATTAGTTGAGATTCATTCATCAGGATTTCCAGGTATTCATCTTTTACGATTTGCACCGATAATTCAACGGTTTCGTACCCAAGAAATGAGACAACCAGGGTGTAACTGCCCCGTTTAAGATTTGAGAGCTTAAAACTGCCATCGTGCCCGGAAACTGTTCCCCGGTAAGAATCTTTTAGGATAATGCTCGCCCCTGTAAGCTTTTCAGATTCGGGGCCCAGGACTTTACCATAGATAGAAAATTGTGCTTGCAGTTGTGCGAATAGCAACAACGATGCAAGTAAAAATAATACCCGCTTCATAATTTTAATGTATTAAGTTTATAAACTATGAGGCAGCATCCTCACTGCCACTCTTCCCTTCGCCGGCATTACCCGGTGCAGGTTCTAAGGGTATAATCTCAGCCCGTAATATTAAGGCACCCCCTTAGTGAAGTTGATGACAAAATTAAGCGTTTTTTTATTTCAATAAATAAAAAAAGCCGGTTTTTTTACCGGCTTAATAGTTATATGCTTAAATATCTGTAAATTAAAAAAATATTTTAAAACCAGTATTGCTGGTTAAACAGAGAATCTCCATTATCAGTAATGAACGGTATTAATTGGTTTTTTCAACATTCAGTACGTCTTTAAACGCCTTTATAAAAGTATCTTTCGGCAAAGCCCCCATTGCCATCTGGGGTTGCCCTTCTTTTGGAATGAACAACAGTGATGGAATACTCTGAACGCCGAATATAGCAGACAATTCCTGTTCTTCCTCAGTGTTGATCTTATAAATGTCAACCTTCCCCTTATAATCTTCAGACAGTTCTTCAAGAATAGGGGCTACCATTTTACAGGGCATACACCAGTCGGCATAAAAATCGATGAGTGCGGGCTTTTCACCTTCGAACTTCCACTCTTTGTTCGCGTCAAAATTGAATATTTTCTGCTTGAATGTTTCTTTTGTCAAATGTTCTAACATGGTATTCATAATTTATGCATTTTTTATTTATAAAATTATATATCTATATATTTATATATCAAAAATCGTTCCTTAATACAAAATAAACCAATAACTGAGTGAAAAGTTGAAATAATTGTAAATTTGTCAGGGAAAATTTCACAAATTGTCATATTTACATATGCAGATAAACTTTTCTGACAAAATATTTGAAGTTATTACTGACATAGTTACAGAAAGAAAAGTAGCTTGTTTTGTTATTGGAGGATACGTAAGGGACTACCTGCTGAAGCGTCCTTCCAAAGACATTGATATTGTCGTAGCCGGCAGCGGGATTGAACTGGCAAAGGAAGTAGCTTCGAAACTGGGAAAAAAGGTGAAAGTAAATGTTTTTAAAAACTTTGGCACTGCCATGATAATGTTTAACGGGTACGAACTCGAATTTGTGGGGGCACGTAAAGAATCGTACTCTCGAAATTCACGCAAACCTGTGGTTGAGGACGGAAGCCTTGAAGATGACCAGAAAAGAAGGGATTTTACAATAAATGCACTGGCAGTTTCGCTTAATAAAGAAACCTTTGGTGAACTAACAGATCCATTTAACGGACTTGAAGACCTCAACAGCAAAATTATCCGTACACCCCTTGACCCTGACAGTACATATTCTGACGACCCGCTTCGCATGATGCGTGCCATAAGGTTTGCAGTGCAGCTTAATTTTTCGGTTGAAGAAAGATCTTTGAATGCAATATTTAAAAACCGTGAAAGGATTAAAATAATTTCAGGCGAGCGTGTGGCTGACGAACTCAACAAAATAATGGCAGCAGAAAAGCCCTCGCGAGGTTTTAGTTTGCTTGACAAAACCGGGTTGTTGGAGATAATTCTTCCCGAACTCCAGGCCATGAAAGGGGTTGATGTTAAAAAAGGCAAAGGGCATAAAGATAATTTTTATCATTCTTTGCAGGTACTTGACAATATTGCCGGCAAAACCGATAATTTATGGCTTAGGTGGGCTGCGCTGCTCCATGATGTTGGAAAACCCCCTGTAAAATATTACGACCCTCAAACCGGATGGTCATTTCACGGGCACGACTTCCTGGGGTCTAAAATGTTACCCTCTATCTTCAGAAGGCTGAAACTGCCTCTCGGCTCAAACCTGCAATATGTACAAAAACTTGTAAGGCTTCACTTAAGGCCAATTGCTCTTGTAGATGAAGATGTTACAGATTCTGCCGTAAGAAGGTTGCTTTTTGAAGCCGGCGACGACATTGACGACCTGATGACCCTTTGTGAGGCCGATATTACCTCGAAAAACGATGTCAAAGTCAGGCAATACCTTGCCAACTTTAATTTGGTAAGAAAAAAACTGGTTGAAATAGAAGAAAAAGACCATATCCGCAATTTTCAACCGCCTATTGACGGCGAATTGATTATGAAAACTTTTAATATTCAGCCTTGTAAAGAAGTCGGGATGATTAAAAACAGCATAAAGGAAGCCATACTTGACGGAAAAATAAGAAATAACTACGATGAAGCTTATGAACTAATGCTTAAAACGGGTAAAGAATTGGGATTGAAACCCGTTTCCTGAGATCTTGCATCTTTACTCAAAGAGTTCCAGGACATCTTTTTCTTCTATTCCTGCAAACGGATTATTGCTACTTATAAAAGCCTCAGCCAGCCCGGATTTCTTTTCCTGCAGCATGAGTATTTTTTCTTCAATGGTATCTTTTGCAATAAAACGGTAAACGAATACATTTTTATCCTGTCCGATACGATGGGCACGGCTCAGGGCCTGTTGTTCCACCGCGGGGTTCCACCACGGGTCGAGCAGAAAAACATAATCGGCGGCTGTAAGGTTCAGACCAAAACCGCCGGCTTTAAGCGAAATCAGGAATATCCTTATTTCCTGGTTCTCCTGGAACGTTTCAACCACTTCACCCCGGTTGGAGGTCTCGCCTGTAAGATAAGAATATGAAAGCCTTTTGTCATCACAAAACCTGGCAAAGAGGTCAAGGTGCTTCACAAAAGAGCTGAAGACAAGAACCTTATGCCCTTCAGATACAATATTTTCAAGGTTTCTTGATATCTCTTCGAACTTACCCGAAAATCCTGAATATTCTTCATTTACCAAAACGGGATGGTTGGCTATCTGTCGCAAACGGGTAAGGGTTTGCAGCAGGATAATGGATGATTTCTTCACTCCCTGCGAGGCAATGCTTTGCATAATAATGTTTCTGGCCTTTGATTTTTCAGCCTCATAAAAACTGAACTGTTCCTGTGACATGTCGCAGAAAATGGTTTGCTCGCTGATATCTGGCAGGTCTTTGGCAACTTCTCCCTTTGTTCTTCTTAGTATAAACGGATTTATTAGTTTCCTGAGCTTTCCTGCCTGTTCATCGTTGTGTTCTTTTTCGATGGCAAACTTAAATTCATTTTTAAAAAACTCGAGGCTCCCGAGCAGTCCGGGGTTTAAAAAGTTCATCTGCGCCCAAAGATCGGTGAGTGAGTTTTCGATGGGTGTGCCCGTAAGCGCAAGACGGTACTCTGTTTTTAGCTGTAAAAGCGCCTTATAGGTTTTTGAAAGCGGATTTTTAACAAGCTGGCTCTCATCGAGGATAACATAAAGGAATTCATGTTTCTTAAACAGTTCAATATCATTTCGAATGATGCCATATGAAGTTATAATAATCTCATATTCATTATAATAATATTGAAGCGGTTTACGGTTCTGGCCGCCGTAATAAGATATTTTTAGCTGAGGGGCAAATTTTATCACCTCTTTCATCCAGTTATATATCAGCGAGGTAGGTACCACTACCAGCGATGGTTTCGATTTCATCAGTTTTGATTTGTCCATCATATCAAAGATGGTAAGCTGTCTGTCGAATGTCGAAACGGCAGGCCCATAGTCCTTAAGGTTTTCTTCCTGAATAACCTTAACCAGCAGGGTAAGTGTTTGTAATGTTTTTCCAAGCCCCATATCATCGGCCAGGCAGCCACCAAAACCGTTTTCATAAAGCTTGATCATCCAGCCGAAACCTTCGGCCTGATATGGCCTTAACTGTGCCTGAATACTATCGGGTATGGCCGGCTGCCCGGCTGGTTTGTCATCAAACCATTTTTTAAGTTTCCTGGCATAGCTGTCTTTCAGGCCTTTCAGACCTTCCTGCAACAGAATATAATGCTGCTTTTCGAGTGCGATGGTTGTATTCTCAATGCGGGCAAAAGCCAGGATATCCTTAAACCTCGAAAACCATTCTTCAGGGAGTATAACTATTTCACCGTCAGGCAATAAATACTGTCTGTCTTCATTAAGGATATGGTTCCTGAATCTGATGAAAGGAATTTCAAAACCGGCAAATTTTACAATAATGTTGATATCGAACCAATCATTTTGGTTTTCAGTCACACTGGTAATAAGTTCGAACTTTTTAAGGTAAAATCTTAAATTTTGCTCATTTTGTACCACTTCAATACCGGAATTCTTAAGTTCATCGGCATTGAAATTAAGCCAGTTTACCAGTTCGTATTGCATAAAAAAATTATCGTACACTTTAGTTCTCAGCGGAAAGAAATATGAGCTGTGCTGGTTCTTTAATCCCATATCGAGTAACCTGAATATCACCTCATTCTCAAAAGCATCGTCTCTGTTCAACCGGTAAAAAACCGGGATACTGTCTTCTTCTGCCAGTACAACCTTAAGTTCTGTCTTTTTATTGGCATAGTAGGTAGTTTCTTCATCATACCTGAACTTGAGAAGCAACATAGGTTTTCCTGAAAGGTCATTTTCGAAGCTGAGAATAGTGAAGGGTTTAACCTGCTTGTCAATGATTTTAAAAGCATCAGAATTTACCTTATATTTCCTGATAACATTCTTAACAAAACCTTCGAGGAATTTTTTTTCAGCACGTTGCGGTACTTGTATGTACTCTTTTGAAAAAAAAGGCAATAGTTTCTTCCCATCAATATTGTCAAAGATGTAAAGCGAATTTCCGATTACGATACGGCATGGTTCGTTCACCAGTATAGCGCCCTCTTTTCCAAACAGCTTTATCTCTTTATCGAGGTGTTTTATCGAGAGAAAGTAAGAAAGTTCACCGTTTACCCTTTTGAAGTTGAAAACCGACTCCACATTTTCTTCAATGATTGAAATGCGTTCCGATTCATAGATATTGTTCATTTTCTCTTTATGAAATAACGGAATATTGCTTCCCTGAAGAATCTCGATACATTTCAGCAACCTTCTCTCAATGTATGGCCGTATTTGCAGTGTAAACAGGTTTTCGTCAATGGATGAAAGAAAATCCTGGGGATTGGTTTTCTTTTTTGAGAATGTTTTAACAATCTGGCTGTCTGAATATTCTTCATTCAGCTTAACCAGTTCAATTTCATCATCCTGCAATGACGATTCGAAAGATGACAGGTTATTCAATGTAATTCTTTCATCAATAGCATAGAACTCTTTGCCGGGAACCTGTTTGAAAAAGACAGGAATAAACAGCGGACCCAGCACCCTGTGTTTCGTCTGGCATATTGCAAATTGCTTCATGATGCAAATTTGTACAAAATGGATGATTAATGAAAATAAAATTATCTGTGGATGACAAGGTCAATATAAACAGGCAGATGGTCGCTGAAACCACCGTGGTATTTAAAACCAATATAGGTACGCTTAGGTTTGGTGCCCAGGTATTTTTCATCGGCCTCAAGCAGAAACGAAGGGCTGAAGATGGTGAATGAACCAGGCAGGACATATACCCCCTTTTTTTTCAACAAACTGCCCGAAACCATTGCCTGGTCGAGCAATGCCCAATTTCCCTGGTATTTATGTGAGCCGGGCGCCTGTAAGTTTTCCGCATCATAAGAAAGATTGTAAAGTCTTTCTGGGAGTATTGTGTTTTCAACCTTTCCTGCCTTGAGTACTTCTTTAATGCTTTTGTTATGCGGTTCGTCGTTGAAATCACCCATGAGCATAATTTTTGTATTGATATTGCAGGCTAAAAGCGAGTCGGTTTTGGCCCTTAGAAAATTTGCTACAAATATGCGGTACTTTTCGCTGGCCAGTTGTCCTCCCGATCTCGACGGCCAGTGGTTTACAAACAGGTGCAGGGTGTCTTTTCTATTTAATTGAAAAGAAAAATACAAAATATCGCGCGTGGCGCGTTTGCTGTTGGGCGAAAAGTTTACCCTGTAAACTTTTTCGGCAATTCTTTTTACCTTATCTGACCGGTAAATCAGTGCAACATCTATGCCCCGTTCATCTGGCGAATCAAAATGAGCGATATGGTACTGATATTTAGACAAAGGGGTGTTATACACCAATTGTTCCAATACATACCTGTTCTCAATTTCTGCGAAACCAACTATTTCGGGAGGTTGAGATTCGCCGGCAGCTGCAATCACCTTAAAAATATTGTTCAGTTTTTGCCTGAACCGTTGTTCTGTCCAGTGCCTTTTGCTTTCAGGTAAAAATTCATTATCGTTTTTCTTTGGGTCATCTTTGCAGTCAAAGAGGTTTTCAACATTGTAAAACATTATCCTGCAATCGCCTCTGTTGGCCTTCTCTACAGCATTTGTAAAATCCTTTTGTTGAGCAGCGCATATTGCATTAAAAAAGAAAAGTGCAAAGAAAATACCCCATAAAGCCATATTCATAACTTTTATAAATTACTCAACTCGCTCATAAGCTCCTATATCAGGGCCTGCGTCAATCAACCGTGAGTTACCGAGCATATCAGATTCAAGCCCGGGGTAGGTGGTAATTATCGAAGGATCGCCCTTGTCTTTGGCAGGAGATAAAGTATCGAGGGTAAAGTTGAAATAATATTCAGAGGTGAAATAGTCATCACTTAAAGCAATTTTTTTAAACTTTGGGTCTTCATTAAAAATTACCTCTGTAAACCTTTCGGTGTTCTGGTGGTCTACCGAGTCTTTTGCCACTTTCAAAAGGCAATGGTTAAAACGATAGTTAAAATCCTTTACTTTGTTGTCGAATAAATATAACTCATTTTCATACAGGCCATAAACAATGCAGTTTTCAAAGTCTGCTTTTTTCAGATGGCTGGTTACAAGAGTATCTTTTTTCGTGAAGGGACTAATGGTATAAAACTGGTTTGAGATAAGAACAGAAGGTTCTCCTTTTCGCTTGAAAGAATTGCTGTGATAAAAATAATTTGCAAAAGTACAATTACGAATAGATAAGTCTCCTCCGGCAGGTACACCTAATAAATAGGTGCTTGCATTGGCAATGAGTGAATTCTGCATCGTAATGGTAGCGTTATATAATAATAATGCCCCATATGAAAAATTCTCCAATATGCTGTTGTTTATGGTAATTTCTGCCATATAATTACCGCTCAGGTCTCCTGCAGCAAAAATACCAAAGGTGCCATTTTTTATATGACAGTAGTTAAAGATATTTCCTGTGCTGGTTGGATAAATAAAAATCCCTTCCCACTGATTTGGCAATTTGTCATAAGGAAATCCCGGGAATATATTATCCAGCCTGTCGCCCCTGAACAATATCGGGTTTTCTTTAGTACCCCCGGCAATAATAGTTCCTATCACATACAGGTAAGAGTTTTTATGAAAATAAAGCGTTGCGCCAGGTTCTATGGTAAGCGTGTGGCCACTGTCTATAAGCATCGAATTATAGATCAGGTAAGGTTTATCGGCTATCCATGTTTCGGTTTCTATTACCTGGCCATCAATCAGGTGCACATCTTGTCCGTAGGCAACAAGGTTTATATCCTGCACGTTCCCATTGGTAACAAAAATAATCGAATCGTTTATTACCAGGGGGTTGTTTACTCCCAGTGGATCAACTGTTACCTCAATAAAAATATAAATACTATCTTTCGGTGCAATTTCTATGTTACTAACGCTTCGGGCCTTTTCGCCGTCAACATTCAACCTGAAAAAAGAGTTTTCGCCCCCGCCAAGATATATTTGAGAGATATTCAGATATTTATTGTATGGGTTAATTACACGCAACTGTTTGGTGGTAGATCCAATGGTTGTAAAAACGGTATCGAAAGCCACCGTGTCGGCCGAAAATTCAAGTTTTGCCGAGGAGTCATCAGTGAACTCCTCATCAAAACACGAAACGCTGAAAATAAGTATAAACACCACTGTAAAACCAACCAGGAATAGCCTCATTATTTTGAAAAATTCGATTTTAACAAATATCCGGTTAATAACGCATAAAATCAAGAATTATTTTCAGAAGCCGTTATTTACCAATGTCCAGGTATGGTGCCATAGTCTTGAAGCTATTTCTTCATCGCGCGACACCGCGGATGATATGGCTTTCCTTCCTTTTGAAAAATATTTTCCGTTGATGGCCGTTGCTTTCATATCAATCAGGTTGAGCACATAACCTGCCGCTTTCCCCGTGCTTTTTAAAAACGGGTATAACACATGCCAGGCCATTTTAGGCATGTTGTGCCAACTGTAATGGTTCATCAGCCTGGTCTTTACCCCTCCCGGGTGTATGCAGCATATGGCAATATCTTTGAAGCCTGTGTTCTTTGAAAGGTGATAAGTAAACATCAGCAGGCAAAGTTTGGTAAGGCAATACTGGCGCATACTGCTGAAAGACTTTTCTCCCTGAAGGTTATCAAAACCGGGATGTGCATATTTCTCTCCGTTGGAACCGATATTGATAATCTTTGCATTACCTGCCAGTTTTAATTTATCGAACAATAAAGAAGTTAAAAGGAAAGGGGCAAGGTAGTTCACCGCTAACATATATTCAATACCTTCAGCAGTGACCTTTCTGAAAGGGATGTTCGCGCCTGCATTGTTTATAAGCAGGTCAAGTTTTCGGTAACGGTTGTTGAATTCATTACAGAACTTTCTTATTTCATACTGCAAAGAAAGATCAACCGAATAATTCTCTACTGTACTGTTGTCTGGCAGGGATATGATCTCATCTCTAACCGATTTCAGACTGTTTTCATCATTATCAATCAGCACCAGATGATAACCCTTATTTGCAAGTGATTTGGCCAATGCTTTTCCCAGGCCCGAACCAGCGCCTGTAATAATACAGGTTTTCACGTCCTTCATCTGTCTTATTCTTCCTGTTCTTTAAAATCACCTGCAAATTTTGTAAATAGAAATATTACTAAAAAACCAATGATTATATGTACTGCCAGAATGTACCAGATATATTCAGGGTGTAAATATTTACTTTTAATTACACCAAAGAGCCTGGTATAATATCCGCTTACGAAACCGCCGATGCCGATGGCCAGAAAATTAGCGCCCATGTATAATCCGGCTTTTTCTTTTGGCGCAAGCCATGTAATATATTCCTGTATGCGCGGTGATGAAACCATTTCACCAATGGCAAACAAAAATATCCCGAGAAAAACAAGCGAAGTCACCGATACCTGTGCATAGGCGATCAACATGAAGCCGGTGGCTGCAATAAGCATTCCCCATAAAAAAGTTGGTATGGGTTTGAATTTTTCGGTGATTTTGGAAACAAAAAACTGAAAAAGAATAATGATATACCCTGAATGCGAAATGGTTTCACCGAGAATTCTGCTCACGCCATTTTCATCGGTCTCAGAGATAAGCCTGATGAAAAAGCCACCAAGCACCTTCTTAACACTATTGTACAATTCAACTGTATCGAGGTTTCCGTCAACATATTTTGGCAAAATGTTGAAAAACGCCCAGAATGGTGTCCAGAAAAAAAGGCCGAGAATAATTAAGAAAAAAGCAAATTTCAGGTCGGAGACAGCGACCCAGATATCCTGAAATTTCTTTTTAAGCGTTACCCCTTCAATTTCTCTTTTGGGTTCTTTATAAAAAAAGAGGGTTATAATCAACATACACCCAATGGCAATGGCGCCTGCAAGAAAAGAGTATTTCCAGGAGATAACACGCAGTTTACCTGCAATCACAGGTCCGATGGAAGCGCCGGCATTTACCATTAAATAAAAAATTCCGAAGCCAACCGTTTTGTTGGTCTGATCGGTCACTGCCCTTACGGTGGCAGAAATAAGTGGCTTGAAAATACCTGCTGCAAACCCGATAGAGATCATCGAGAAAGCCACACCGCTGTATGTTTCAGCAAACATAAGCGAAATAACTGCCGGCAGATAGGCAAGATACGATACAATCAACATCTTTTTAAACCCGTATTTATCGGCAAAGGTTCCCGAGAGAAATGGTATCAGGTAAGAAACAAGCAGAAACCAGCTCTGTATATTTCCCAATTCTTCATCTGAATATCCTAACCGGGTGGTAAAATAAATGCCAAATCCCATGTAAATACCATAATACGCGAACCTTTCGAATATCTCTATCGTGTTGGCTACCCAAAATACCTTTGGAAATTTCGTTCTGTTCTTCATTGATATATTTTTTGGTCTGTGACAAAAATAATCCTTTCATTTTAAATAATCCTGACAATTCACATTTCACTAACAGCCGAATTACGGTTTCCGAAAAAAAACCTCCCTGAAGAACCTTTTATTGATAACTATCAGTTAAATAGATGATTGATATCATCGCTTGTTTTGTAACACTCTTTTAGATAATGTCTAACTTTCTATGAATTAATAATATCAATAAAACAATACAAAATGAACTCTCAGAATTTCACGCTTTATTTCAAACCGGTGGAAACCGAAAAAGAATTGAAGAGCTGTTACAACATTAGGTACAAGGTTTATTGTGAGGAAAAACGGTGGCTAAACCCATCAGGTTATCCGTTGGGTGAAGAAACAGATGAATACGATGAAAAGGCATTGCATTATATGGCAATGGATGAGGATTTTAAAATTGTTGGTTTAATGCGTATTTTAAGGGCACAGGATTATGCAAGGCTGCCTTATACCTCTCACCCGGCTTTTAAAGGAAAAATTCCCAATATTCAAAAGAGTGCTGAGCTTTCAAGGTTTATTGTTACATCACAAAAAAACCGTAACCATGTAATAAGAGGATTGTTCAGGACTATTTATCAGAATAGTAAATCGTTGGGTTTAGACAGGTGGGTAATACTTGTTGAACCTTCATTGTTAAGGTATTTCACCAGGTTTCATTATTTCTGCGACCCACTGGCCACTCCGGCCATGTATTTCGGGGCGTTTACGCTTCCGGCGGTCTGCGACATACCAAAACATGAGCAGATATGGAAGATGAAATATCCTGAAAACCACCAGTTCGTTTCTGAAGATTATTCTATATATTCAAATGCCGAAAAGATTCTTTCGTAAAATACGATCGTATTGGTTTCTTAGTATATTTTGGTATATGTGGCAGTGGCATTGTCAACATCGCCGCTGCCATCGTCTATCTTGTACGACCAGGTAATCTTCTTAAAGCCTGAAGAGATTGTACCGCTACCCGATAAAATGGTAAAACCTCCCTGCAAAGACTGGTTTGAAAGTGTCAATGTCTGTCCGCTTAAACGGGCGGTTGCTTCAACTTCATCTCCCAACTGGTAAAAATTTGATATGATTACCTTTGTAGAATCTCCCGGGTGAGGTGATATGTAAACATAATACATATCCAATGTAGATTTTTTGAACTTCTCGCTGTTCTCATCACATTTCCATTGTCCTTCGAGTTTTGCAATGCTGTCATCGCCAGAGGTAAGGTCGTCAATAACCTCACACGAATTGGCAAATAGTACGATAATTATAAAAAAAAGAATTAAGACGTTGAACCGTTTCATATCATCATTGTTTATTCAATTCACATTTACTAAAATTATGCCAAATTTTTTCATACACGATGTACATTGCTTATTTGTATTAAGATTTGTAACTTGCAGCAATTATCAATACTACGAAAACAATATTGAAAAGTTATTTTATCAAACCAAATTTTAATAATATGAACTCAAAGACACGCAACATTATTATTATCGTTGCAATTGTTGTATTTCTTGGAATCGTTTTTTTCAGGTTTTTTGTCGGCACCTACGACAAGGCAGTTGCTTTCGAAGAGGATGTAATTGCCAAATGGGCAAATGTTGAATCATCTTATCAGCGCAGGTCAGACCTTATCCCCAATCTTGTAAATACCGTTAAAGGCTATGCCGAACACGAGCAGGAAACTTTTACCCAGGTAATTGAAGCACGGTCGAAAGCAACACAGGTTACAGTTGACCCAAAAAATATTGATGCAGCGGCCATTCAAAAGTTTCAGGCAGCGCAAGATGGTATTTCTTCAGCTCTTTCAAGGCTTCTGGTAGTAGTTGAAAGATACCCCGACCTTAAAGCAAACCAAAACTTTCTTGAGCTGCAGGCCCAGCTTGAAGGAACCGAGAACAGGATTAATGTAGCGAGAAACGATTACAATGCCAGTGTGCAGAAGTTCAACACGCACATCAGGGGGCTGCTGCGAAAATTTGCACTTAATGTTACAGGAGGAGAGTTTCAGCGTAAGGAGCCTTTTAAATCACAACTAGGCGCCGAAACTGCCCCAACTGTTCAATTTTAAAACAATGCCAATGAACCCGGCCAGTTTTTTCAATACAGAGGACAAAGAAAAAATCCTCAGCGCCATCAGGGAAGCTGAAATGAACACTTCGGGTGAGATACGAATGCACCTTGAAGCTGATTGTAAAACAGATGTATTGGACCGTGCTGCATATATGTTTGAAAAACTTGGTATGTACAAAACCAAGCAAAGAAACGGGGTGTTGTTTTATCTTGCGCTCGAAGACAGAAAATTTGCCATTCTCGGCGATTCGGGCATTAATGCTGTTGTGCCTGCTGATTTCTGGGACCAGATAAAAAGAACACTTGAAGAGTATTTCAGCCAGAACCGGTTTGCAGAGGGCCTGGCCAAAGGAATTCAAATGGCAGGTATGCAGTTGAAACAACATTTTCCCTATCAGAAAGATGATGTAAATGAATTGTCTGACGAAATTTCTTACGGTAATAAATAAAAAATGATTTATAAAATTAAAAGCATATTCATACTTCTGTTTGCAATTATTTCGCTTATTGGTTATGCTAATGATTTTCCCAAAAGACCTGTGCCGCCCAGGCTGGTTAATGACTATACCGGATTTCTCAGTAACGCCGAAATAGCCCGGCTTGAGCAAAAACTGGTTGAATTTGACCGAGAAACCTCCACCCAGATAGCCATTGTAATTGTTGATGACCTTTTAGGATACGACAAAGCCGATTATGCCTTTAAATTAGGCCGCGAGTGGGGGATAGGACAAAAAGGTAAAAATAATGGGATACTTATTTTAATTAAACCTAAAACTTCAACCCTTAAAGGAGAGGTTTTTATAGCCCCCGGCTACGGTCTTGAAGGTGCAGTGCCCGACGCCATTGCCAAACGAATTGTTGAAAACGAGATTATACCCAGTTTTAAAACCGGCCATTATTATAATGGAATAGATAAAGCTGTAAGCACCCTTATTTCGCTTACCAGGGGAGAATTCACCGCAGAAGAATATAACAAACGGGCGAACAACCCCGGTGAGGTGATTGGTCCTCTCGTTATATTTTTCTTAATAATTTTGTTTTCTATTATCGGGAAGATCCGTAGCGCAAGACAATATTCCATCGGCCACAGTATTCCTTTCTGGGCGGCAATGAGCATGTTGGGCAGTTCACGTGGCTCGCAAAGCGGAAGCTTTGGAAACTTCTCATCGGGCGGGGGAAGTTTTGGCGGTTTCGGTGGAGGTAGCTTTGGCGGAGGCGGGGCCGGAGGCAGCTGGTAATCGTAAAATTTAACATTTACAATCTAAATGAACTGCATAATAAATCGCATAACGCTGTTTCTATGGTTGATAATTGGAGTTACAGGCACCATTGTCGCGCAATTCAGCGATACTTCTTTTCTTAAAATAGCATTTGCCGGTGATATTATGGGCCATGACGGCCAGATTACAGGCGCTTTTGTTGATTCCACAGGTGAATACGATTACGAACCTACTTTCAGGTATGTAAAACCCTATCTTAAAAGTGTTGACATTGCAATAGCAAACCTTGAAGTAACTCTTGCCGGCCCTCCCTATAAAGGTTACCCGCAGTTTTCAAGTCCCGACAACCTTGCATTGGAAGCCAATAAAGCAGGGTTTAATGTTTTGGTAACTGCAAATAACCACTCGCTCGACAGGGGCACCAAAGGATTTGCCCGTACCATAGAGGTTTTAGATTCATTAAAGATTATTTATACCGGTACCTTTAAAAATGAAGACGCACGAAATAGCGATTATCCGCTTTTGATTGAAAAAAACAACATGCTGCTGGCAATTCTTAACTATACATATGGAACCAATGGCATTACGATCGCACCACCTTCAATAGTCAACAGAATTGACACTGCCATGATAAGGGCTGACCTTGAAAAAGCAAGGCTTGCGAACCCGGATTTTATTTTTGTGACCATTCACTGGGGAACAGAATACGAAAGAAATGAAAACAGGGAGCAACAACGACTTGCTGAATTTATGATAAGAAAAGGGGCCGATGCAGTTATAGGCTCACATCCGCATGTTGTGCAACCGGTAAAACTTTATTTCCCCGATAAAAGCGATTCAGCAAAGTTCAATATTATTGTTTATTCACTGGGTAATTTTGTCTCAAACCAAAGGGCACAATATAAAGACGGGGGCATCATCTTTGAGGTTAACCTGATGAAAACCAATGGTTATACATCTGTTGCAGGGTATAATTATATGCCGGTCTGGGTTTACCGGCAAGATAAGAACCAAAAGTCAACATTTTTTATACTTCCGGCAGACCTTTACAATGGCAATATCGATTTTTTTAAATTTTCCGACCATGACAGGTATAAGATCAGCCAGTTTTACAACGATACAAGGCAACATCTCTTAAGCATACCCGAAAACAGGTTTTACTCAGATTACCTGCTTCCTGCCGAATAGTATTGCTTATTTAAGATTGATTTTGTTTTGTATTCATTTGAGACGTTTCAAACCGTTTTTTGCTTCATATCTGATGCGCTGACCGTATGAAATATTCTTCGATTGCAAGGCACGGTTGAAATAAAATGCAGCATTCTCAAGGTCTCCAGAATTTTCGAAGATATAACCCAGTTGCAGCGCTGCATATGCTGCATAATACATGGGGTATTCCCATCCGTTTTCGCAGGTGAGTTTATAAAGTTTAATTGCCTTGTCGTGTTCTCCTGTAAGGTGATAAATGCGGGCCAGACGATAGGCATACTCTGTTTGCTGATAAACATTCTTAAGGCTTTCACGTACCTCTTTTTGCAACAGTATGTTTCTGGCAGATGAATAATACCCGCCGTCAAAAAGCAGCCGGGCTTTAATAAGGTTTACATTTGGTATCTCCTGTTCCTGAAACTCGTTTTTAGCCTGTAGGCCGGCTTCGGTAGTAAGGTTATCAGCTTGCAGTATTTTATTCCTATACCTGGTATAAGCTACTGTATCTTTATTGATTAATGCGATCCATGCCAGCTTTTTATATGCCGGTACAATATAGGCACCGTTCGTGCCACATCCAATGAACCGTTTCAAAGGTTCATCTGCATTTCTATCAAGCCTGTTCAGCATCGCTTCACCCAAAAGGTAATCGAAATAACATACG
Organism: Bacteroidales bacterium; assembly: GCA_046485045.1. Lineage (GTDB taxonomy): Bacteria > Bacteroidota > Bacteroidia > Bacteroidales > UBA10428 > JAFGPL01. The sequence continues at coordinate 3,238 of JAWOHT010000058.1, read as the reverse complement.
CGAAGCTCGCTTTTCTGCTGTGGGTGATTCCTCAGTACGTTTATAACTTCATCATTCTGTGCGGCACGCGAAGCAGTAAGCACATAAGCAAACCTGAAAAGCGGATTCTGAAGGTGTACTTTTGGCATCGCAGACAGTATTGAATAATTTTTTTTGAAGTCTCTCTCAAAAACATGCCTTGCAAGCGTCAGGATCATCAATGATTCAAGGAATTCATCCGGTTTATTTTTGCAATAATTCTGATACTTCTCAACCATTTTGAGACCTGAGTCCAGGTCGCCCTGAAGTCCCACATACGATAAGGCCCACTGGTATTCATCCGGTACCGATGACATAATGATCAGGCACAACCCCTTTAAAAGATTAACTTTTTTTAATTTTTCTGCAGATAAGATCAGGGATTCAACCTGTTCGCTAAATTGAAAAAAATATCTAAAGGCATTTAGTCGTTCGCCCGAAAAAGCAGCGAGGACAAATGTATGAAATTGCATTTCTGCCTGCAGCAATAGAGCCGAATCAGACATCTGCCCGTTTATTTTTATAAATTGAACCCTTTTGCGAAAGTTTTCTTTGTAATAAGAATATTGTTGTTTACTTCCACTTGAAAGACATTTCAGGAATTCGAGGTAATTCTCCAAATAATATGAATGAATATTTAAAGGGTCAGCTGTTTTTGCATCGTCTAAAAAATTTCGGGCTTCATCGTGCTGCATACAAAGAATGCGGTTAAAGGCTTGTCTGTTATAATAATATGCAGGTTTCTGTGCCTGGGTATTGAAGGTGAAAATTGCAAGAATCATCATAGCGATCAGAAGTTGAAACCTGCACATAAAAAAAGAACTGCCTGTTGAATACCGGCAGTTCCATTTAATTAAAAAAAAAGTTTTATGTAATTTCTTAGCCTTCAAGAATTTCTTCATCTACAAGAATTCTTCCGCAGTATTCGCATACGATAATCTTTTTTCGCGAACGTATATCAAGCTGCCTCTGGGGTGGAATCTGGTTAAAGCATCCCCCGCAGGCATCACGCTCAACTGATACAACGGCCAACCCGTTACGTGCATTTTTCCTGATTTTCTTATAGGCGGTGAGCAATCGTTCTTCAATCATCTGCTCTATCTCTTTCCGCTCATTCAGCATATCTTCCTCTTCCTTCTGGGTTTCTGTAACAATCTCATCCAGCTCGGATTGCTTGTCCTTCAAATCATTTGAACGTTCGTTGAGCGATTTTTTCGATTCATTAATAATTTCAGATTTATCTTTTGACTGTATTGTGAATTCACGAATACGTTTTTCACAGAGTTCTATTTCAAGTTTTTGAAATTCTGTTTCTTTTGATAATGAATCGAATTCACGGTTATTACGCACATTTTTTTGCTGTTCATCGTATTTGGCGATAAGAGACTGAGCATTAAGAATCTCGTTTTTCTTGGCCGAAATAGACTGGTCAATGGTTTTCAGTTCTTCCTGAAGCTTTTCGATACGGGTCTCTAGGCCGGCAATCTCATCTTCCAGGTCCTGAACTTCCAAAGGTAGTTCACCCCTGAGCGTTCTGATCTTATCAATTTCAGAATTAACCTTTTGTAAGCGGTATAGCGCCCTGAGTTTATCTTCTACCGATAGTTCAACAACATCATGCGTCTTATTTTTATCTTCTGCCATTGCTTATAAATAATTTATTGGATTTGTATTTACTTTTGACAAACGAACGGCAAAGTTAGGGAAATTTTTCATAAGTAATTCATAAAAAATATCTTTTGTAAACTGTTCGCTTTCAAAATGTCCTATGTCAGCAAGAATAATTTTGTTATCGGCATTAAAGAATTCATGGTATTTTATCTCGCCGGTTATAAAAATATCAGCACCGGCGTTAATGGCCCTTTCGATGAGAAAACTTCCCGACCCGCCGCAGACGGCAACCCTGCTGATTTTTTCACTTACCACAGCAGTATGCCGCACGATACCGGCGCCAAATATTTGCTTTACATTTTTAAGAAATTCGATACCCCTCACCGGTTCGGGAGTTTCACCGATCATTCCTGAGCCCGCTTTTTCAAAAAAGTTATCAAGCTGATAGATGTCGTATGCTACCTCCTCGTACGGATGGGCTTCAATAAGCGCTTTTATTACCTTTGATTGTATAACAGCCGGAAATATTGTTTCAAACCGGGTTTCGTTTTCGAAAGAGAGTTTTCCCTTTTCACCTGCAAACGGATTGGTATTTTCAGACCCCCTGAAGGTACCTGTGCCATTAAGGTTAAAGCTGCATTGGTCGTATTCGCCAATGGCCCCGGCCCCGGCTTCGAAAACAGCATGCATCACACGCTCTGCATGGGCAACCGGAATAAATGTAACAAGTTTCTTCAGATTTCCTTTTAACAGATGCAGTACCTTACGGTTGACAAGACCCAGTTTATTACAGATGGCATTATTAACGCCATCTTTGATGTTGTCAAAATTGGTATGGGCTGCATATATCGAGATATTGTTTTTAATCGCCTTAATTATGGTACGTTCTGTGTAACCATTGCCGGTTAACCTTTTAATTCCTGTAAAAATCAGAGGGTGATGCGCGATGATAAGATTAGTGCCGGTATCCAGCGCTTCATCAACCACTGCTTCTGTAACATCTATGGTCAATAGCGCCGATTTTACCTCCGCTTCCCGGTCGCCAACCAGCAATCCTGAATTGTCATAGGTCTCCTGATAGGCCAAAGGGGCGTAAGTCTCCAGTACAGTTATTATTTCCTTTAGCTTCATTTGTCTGGTGATATATTAATAACAATTTATTAGGCAAAAAAACAGGAAAGCAATGCTAAAACAAAATCATTTACCGAAATCATAAGGAATCTCTGATCTCAAGCAGGAGGCCCTTGATCTCGTTAAGCGATTTAATCACTTCAAAATTATCCTGGGTATCTTCTTTGTTCTCTTTAATTTTCTTCTTGGCCCCATTCAGTGTCATTCCCTTTTCCTTAACCAGGTGATAAATCAGGTGAAAATTATCAATATCCTGCTGGGTAAAGAACCGGTTGCCTTTTTTATTCTTTTTTGGTTTGATGACATCAAACTCCTTTTCCCAAAAACGGATAAGAGAGGTATTTACATTAAAAATTTTAGCGACTTCCCCGATGGAATAATAGAGTTTTTCTACCTTGGTTTCTTTGTAGGGCATAACACGAGGTTTAGATCGTAGGTTAAAAAATCTAAATTAAAAAATAAATACAAATAAACCATA
>JAWOHT010000037.1:0-15091 GCA_046485045.1 Bacteroidales bacterium | reverse complement strand
AGTTCATTTAAGCCGGGTGTAACTATGTAATCAGGCATTACCCCATGCAATGTGTCATTATTGTGGCAGGGCATACTATAAATGGACATGCTTGTGTAGCACAAAATTTGTGTATTTTCAAGCCTGAAACTATTAATATCTCCGTTACTTAATAAAGGCTGTCCGGTTTCTTCACCTACAATTATTGCATTTTTATAACATTTTGCAGATGCCGGGAAACATGTGCCAAGAGAATAAGATAATGCACCAACCATAATATATGTATTACCTTTGAAATGATTTACTCTGAAAGGTTGATGAGGATTAAATTCCTGAACAAAATTACCGTTTTTTATTAATCCGGAAGATTTATTTAATTCAATATAATTGTTAGTCAAATGGCTTATTTTGGTACTTTTCTTTTCATATAGATTATAAGGATAACTCGAAAAACAGGCTAATAAAGAATCTGCCATGTCGCCTAAACCACCACCTCTTCGATTATCAATAATCAGGTGATGGATTTGTTTCTCGGATATTAACTTAAATGCGGAATCCATAAAGTGTATAAAATCTTTCGGTGGTTTGAAACTTCTTTTATATAAATAAGCAATATCATCATCGTAGAAACGCAACTCAAAATTTGGTTTTGAAGGTTCTTTAAAACCTGACCAGTCAGTTCCTTTCAAATCATAATCAATATTGTTAACTGTTACTTCAAAATTTGAAAATGATCCATATACCAGTCTGTAATAGATATGAAAACTGTTCTCGAGCGATTTGGTTTTATAGTTAACCATTTCTCCGTGCATATATCTCAGCAAATTCTGAATAATATGCTGTGCGGGTATCCCATTTATTTTTTCAATGCCTGTTCCTTTTGTAAGTTCCTGATTTTCTGATAAGTTTTCTTTTATATACAAATTATTATTATGTATAACAACTTTAAAAGGAAAGAACGGATTCTTTATTTTCGGGTAAACTTCCCCTGTATAAATAAGTGTGGTATGCCCGTCAATTGCAATAACCGGTTGCATCATTCTGTAAAAATCCAATGGCAGCATTGGTTCGGTAAGGCTGTTTTTGATGCTGTCTATCTTTAATTCCAGGTTATTTTGACGATAATGACTGGCAAAAGTAGGATGAACGTTTAATAATGTTGTAATTAAGGTATCTATATCTGCTTTTATCAAAGAAATGTCGAGTCGGGCAGAATCTCCGGTCTGACTGAAAATGAATAATGGAAGTGTCATAAACCCGGTAAAAAACAAACTCCTGATGAGTATCTTTTTAAACCTGCCTGCAATATCTTTACTTATCATTGTAATTGAAGATTTATTTTTTTATTGGAAAAACGTATTTTTATATTTCTGCATTTTCTCCCTCAGCTTTTTCAATGCCCTGTAAAGCTGTGTGTCCACTGTTCTTTCCGAAATACCCAGGTTTTCTGCAATCTCTTTATACGACATCCCTTCAAGGTTTTTCATGCAATATATCTCCCGGCATTGTTCGGGCAGCTCATTCAATGCTACCTGAAGCTTATTGAGAAATGCTTCTTTGTCAAAAATATGCTCTTCAGGTTTTTCAGTTGCATAGCGTGTTTCCCGCTGCTTTTTATTAAAATCGCTTTTTAAAAAACCATATGAGGCATTTCGTACCGAAACATACAGGTAACTTTCTATTTTCGATTCTATTCTAAGCGTCTGTCTTTGTTCCCAAAGTTTTGCAAAAAGGCCCTGAACAATCTCCTCGGCCTGCTCTTTAGAACCTGTGATATAATAAGAAAACCTGCATAATTTAGAGAAGAACCTGAAATACAAATCTTTGAAAGAACTTTCATCGGTAACCAATGTAAAGTTATTATCCGGCTTTTTAACTTTAAATTCCAATTGCAGTTACATTTTTATTTCAGGACATCGTGAAGTGCAAAATCCCTTACAAGGTAGGTAATTTTTTTTACCATTAATCTTCCACAAAGACACAAAGAACGCTAATAAACCCTTTTTGGGCTTGGTATGAAAACATTTCCCACAAAGGCACAAAGAACACTAAGAAAGCCTTTGTGAACTTTGCGGCTTTGTGGGAAAAAATAATCTCCCACAAAGTACACATGATTTTGGAATCAAACTTCATAGTAGATAACTTTGGAGAAACCATAATCTGAGCAAAGTCCGATTCGTGACTTGGGATTTAATTTCACCACAAAGTTTGGACTTGGGTACTACTTGGAATTTCAATAGGATGCTTAGACACCGTATAGTAGATCAAAAACAGTTCTTAGTACCCTTTCAGATTTAAAAAATAATAAGATGAAAGAGAATAAGGAAAAGTTAGACAAAGAAATTAAGAAGAGAAAAAAGTTCAGTCAAGGCTTGCCATTACATTTTGATAATGCAGCCGGGATTGATATTGGAGACTCAAAACATGATGTTGCAATAAGCGATGGTGAGGGAGGTCACATCACACGTGAATTTTTAAGTTTTACAGAGGATCTGGAGAATTTGGTTTCATGGTTGGTTTCCGAAGGTATCACAACAGTGGCAATTGAAAGCACAGGCATATATTGGATCAACCTGTATTTGATGCTGGAAGAAGCCGGAATAGAACCATATTTGGTCAATGCCAAGCATGTAAAAAACGTCACAGGCAGGAAAAAAGATGACACGGATGCTATTTGGATACAAAAGCTTCATAGTTGCGGTTTGTTGCAGAAAAGCTTTCAGCCGGAAGAAGAAATACGGGTATTGCGCACCTACGTTCGCCAGCGAAAGAATTTAATAACCATTGGGTCTGATAATATACGCAGGATGCAAAAGGCATTGGAATTAATGAACATAAAACTTCACACGGTTATCAGTGATATTTTAGGCAAGACAGGGATTCAGATGGTAGAGGCAATATTGAAAGGTGAACGGAACCCAAATGAATTGATCAAATTAAAAGACCCCCGGGTAAAAGCAAGTGATGAAGAAATAAAAAAGTCATTGAAAGGTATTTGGAGAGTTGAATACATATTTATGCTACAACAAGCATATGATGGGTATAATTTTTATCAGGGACAAATAAAAAAATGTGAAGAAAAGATAAGGGACCTATTACTTGCACAAGCAGCAAAAGTTCTTGATGGCGATATTACCGACTTAGGGTCGACCACAAAAAAAAAGCCCAAGAAAAATCAATTTAACTTTGAAGCCAAAACATATCTAAAAGTGATATTAGGGGTTGATCTGTGTGAAGTAGATGGAATCAGTGAGATTAGCGCAATAGAACTAATATCAGAAATTGGAACAGATATGAATAAGTGGAAAAGCAATAAACATTTTTCAGCGTGGCTTAATGTCGCACCCAACACTAAAATTACAGGGGGAAAAATAATAAGCAGTAAAATGCAAAAAAAGAAAAATTATGCAGGACAGACTTTAAGAATGGCTGCATGCAGTTTATCCCAAAGTAAGGCTCCTATTGGAGATTACGCCAGAAAAATGAGATCACGTTTAGGCAAAAAAGGAGGGGTAGTTGCAACAGCACATAAATTAGCAAGAATAATCTACGTTATGATAAAAGAAAAGCAACCCTATAAAAAAGAAATTATAAATTTAGAACAAGAAAAATGGAGGGAAAGAAGAATAAAATATCTGGAAAAACAACTCAAACAGTTAAAAAATACAGCATAAAACTATTTGATCATGTGCAAGTTAAAAATTAGTTATATAGTAGGCACAAAGAACACTAAGAAAGCCTTTGTGAGCTTTGCGGCTTTGTGGGTAAAAACCTTTGTGGGCTTAGTGGCTTGGTGGGAAAAAAATAATCTTTCACAAAGACACAAAGAACACTAAGAATGACTTTGTGAGCATTGCGGCTTGGTGGGTAAAACCTTTGTGAACTTTGCGGCTTTGTGGGAAAACATTTTAGCCTGCTTTGCGGTTTTGCAGGAAAGAATCTCCCACAAAGGCACAAAGAGCGCAGAGAAAAATACTTTGTGAGCTTTGCGGCTTTGTGGGAAAAAATCAATTTGGATTTCTTATACAATTATTTATTTTAGCATCATAACCACCAATAAACTATTATACTATGAGCGAAAATGAATTAGCTAAAATAGCAGTTGATATCTGTTACAAAATTCACCAGACCCTCGGTCCCGGGTTACTGGAAAGTGTATATGAAGCAGCATTTGCTTATGAACTGGACAAAAGGGGAATAAATTATACCAGACAACAGGGTATTAAAGCCATGTACGAGGATATTTTGCTTGATATAGGTTTCAGGGCTGATATTATTATGGAAAACAAGCTAATCATTGAGCTTAAATCGGTAGAACACATTGATAAAGTTCATCACAAAACTGTACTAACTTACATGAAACTATCAGGAATTAAATTAGGAATACTGGTGAATTTCAACGTTAACCTTATTAAGGAAGGTATTCACAGAAAGATATGGGGTGAAGTGGTATAGAATAATAACCAATTTCGCACAATAAAAGCACTAAGAAAAGCTTAGTGGCTTGGTGGGAAAGAATAATATCCTACAAAGACACAAAGAACACTAAGAAAGCCTTTGTGAGCTTTGGGGCTTGGTGGGAAAACATTTTTGCCTGCTTTGCGGCTTTGTATGAAAGAATCTCCCACAAAGACACAAAGAACACTAATTTACCCTGATACCATTTTAAAATCCCTTTAAGGTAAAGATTTGAAGCAAAGTTTTTATCAATATTGAGCAATTAACAGCTGCTGCAAATGTCTGAGCAAATTACCGGTTTCTAAGGTAGCTGCACGTAATTCAATATACATATCGGGGCGAATAAGGTAATACCCGTTGTTCTTAATTCCCATACTTGTGTAAACTTTATCTGTTTCGGGCAGGTGTTTTAACAATACAGTTGCCAGTTTATACTTCTCTGAGATTGATTGTATTTGAGGTGTTAACTCCTCTGCAAGCACTAAAAGAGTATATAAAGATGCATTTAGAATTTGGTGGCTGTTGGTTTTCTTATTGTTATAAATAAAATCCACGTAAGGAAAGCGATAACCGGGCTTTGGGGTTCCGTGTAAAAATAATCTTTCCAAATCTTTGTATGAACCAAATGTCGGTTTATAATGAATGTCGATCTGGGAGATGGATTTAAAAAACTTAAGTCGCAATTTTTCTTTATTTTCCAGATTTGGAAATATCCTTTTGAAGGACAATTTCAGCACAAATGTCCTTAAAAGCCTGACAGCGACATTGGAATTTGTCGCCAATTTAAAAACCACATCGGCATATCGCGCAAATCCTTTTGAAATACCCAGCCGTTCGGTTGAGTAGGATTCAAGAAGTTCCGGTTTTGCTTTTTGCTTTAGTACAAATGCCAGTTTCCAGGCAAGGTTGTGCGCATCCTGCAGGCCGGTATTCATACCCTGTGCGCCAACCGGTGTGTTGACATGTGCCGAATCGCCTGCTAAAAAACAGTTTCTAATACGAATGGTACGCGCATACTTTTGTTGCGAATGCGACACTGAGAACCATTCGGTATCGTATAGCTTAAAATTCAGGTTGTTCCAGTGCTGAAGGCCTTTTGTAACAGTTTCCAGCGTTATAGTTTTTGATTTTCTAACGCTCCCGGGGAAACTGCCATCGACCCGCCACCTTTGGTTTTTTAATGGGAAAAACCCGGTAACTGATTTTCTTGAAATAGCAAAGGAAATTACGCCTGTACTGAAATCTGATATTGCCCCACCATCGAGTATATAAATTGGTCTGGAGTAAGATTTGCCTTTAAAAGGGATATTCAGGAAATTTCTGATTGCGCTCTTGCTTCCATCGGCGCCGATTAAATATTTTGATAGAATTGTTTGCCCGGACCCATCGGGCAAAATCACCTCGGTTTTTATTTTGTTTTTATCTTCGGTAAATTTTTTAAACTCAACATTTCTTTCAACATAGCAACCACGCTCTTTGAGAAATTTCAACAATAGTTTTTCTGTTTTAGATTGTTCGAGCATGAGCAGAAAAGGAAACTGAGATAAGTTAAGTCCGATATCTTTTATTGAAGTACCTGCTATTTTTTTTCCATTATATAGAATATCAACTTTATCGGCAATAATCCCTTCCTTTATCGCTTCACCTGCAATACCCAACTGTTCAAATATCTCAAGGGTACGGGCTTGCACAATAAGCGCCCCTGAATTTTGCGAAGAAGTGGTGTTTTTATCAATAATACGAAACGAAACCCGGTGAACAGCTAACTGGCAGGCCAGCATAAGACCTGTTGGTCCGGCACCAACAATCAGGACTTCGGTTGTATCATGCGGAGATTGTTCCATAATTGCTTGTTTTTCCAACGTCTGATGGCAATTGTTGGCAACATGGGCATTTTATAGTTTTTCGATTTCCTCTTTTGACAATTTGGTTGATTTCATTATCAATTCGATTGATGCCCCATTCTTTTTTAGCTCCCTTGCTATGTTTAATGTGTTTTCCATTTTTAATTTATCTTCCGCATCAACTTTCATAGTCCAAGCCATACTTGCACTAAAATGTAAATCTTCGATATGTTTTAGATAATTTTTACGCTCATCGTCCGGAAGACTATCGACACGCCATAATTCTTTAGCTTTATCAATCCCTTTGGCATTGAAACTATCCTTAATCTCGTTGTTTTTAAAGTAATAAATCCATTGGTCTAATGTGTCTTTGGCAACATCGTTAAAGTTGTTGACTTTAATCACATAATACTCAGGGAAAATTTGAAACGGTTCAATCTTACCACCAAGTAATTCGGTTTGTTTTGACGATAATTTTAATTTATCAGATGTATGCAAACCAATAAAATCTGTCTTGCCATAATATATATAATCCTCGCCTTGTCCTAAATCAAAATAAACGATATTAATCGAATATACTTTTTTAATGTTTTTATAAGGCTCTCCTACTGAAATATATTCTGTAATCACCTTTAAGGTTCCATAAGCCATTCGATGGAAATAATCATATTCATTTTCATTCTGGATTTCAATAATCACCAATTCATCCTTTGAATTTTTAACCAGCATATCTACACGGTTAAATTTATCCGAGTCTATCTTTTGGTTGGGTTCACTTTCAAGGATGGATTGTATTAATATATCTTCCTTTAGGAGTTCAGAAAGAAATCCTTCCAAAACTGAAAAATCAGCTTTATTCCGAAGTAATCTTTTTATTGCCCAATCAAACCGTATTAAGTTTCTATTGTTCATTATCTAATCTGTTTAAGACAAATTTAATCAATTATTCGGAATTCATTAGATTGTTTGCAGTGAGCTCTTTGCCTTTGTTTTTCCAACGATAAGAAAGCGAAAGAATAGTTTCTTCTGAATGATATAATTTTTGATGTTTGCCTTTTCGAGCAGGTGTTTTAGTTCACTCACTTTAAAGGCCCGAAGGACAGAGACCGGGCCATCATTTTTTGCCAGTGCAGTTCCGTTTAATAAACGTGTGAATAACCATGCGCTGTAATATGCCACCCAACTTCGTAACAAGTCGTTGATTATAAATCCGGTTGTGAGTTTTTTGTTGAAATAAGTGAACAGCTTTATGAGTTCAATATCATTTAAATGATGGCAAAACAAGGAACAATGAACAATATCAACGGATGTATTCCGATTAAGAAACTCCTTGTAATCTGAGACAATGCCGGTGATTTCAGGATATGCACTGCAACTCTTTTCCAAATACCCAATTACATCGGCATTTATATCAACACCTGTTAATTTTACATTGAAACTATTTTCCCTGGCCCAATCAGCAATGGCACGTAACGTACCGCCGCTTCCGCATCCAAGATCAACAATATGATAGATTTTGCTGTGATCGGTTACCAATTTTTTTAAGCCTTTCAACGTAATGGCATGTCCACCGGTGGTCCTGTTCAAAATATCAAGCTCCCTCAGGTTTTTGAAAAGTAAATCCTGATGGATGTTGGTTTCATCGAGCAACTCTTTTTCGTTGGAGCGGTATTTGAATTTTGTACCCATCCACAGACTTTATATTTTATTGGATGGATACAACTTCCTTTTTGTTAATCTTATCGGTACTTATTTTCGTTGATTTTGCAATTTCATTGGAGTTTGATTTCTCAAACATGTTCGTTACATAGGTTAGCAACGCGGTTTCTATACTTAAACCGGGGCCAAACCCAATTGAGAATATAGTTTCTCCATCAGCATGATCAGCCTGCATGATTTCGTTCAGTACAAAAAGAATGGTTGGCGACGACATGTTTCCGTATTCAGAAAGTACTTTATAGGAATACTGCATATCGGAATCGCTCAATTGCATTTGTTTTTTGATGGAATCGAGTATTTTTTTTCCACCGGGATGTATGGCCCATTTATCAATAAATGCAGGATCTGTTTTAAATTTTTCACCGGCTTTAATTACTATTTCATTCACCTCGTTGCCAATAAATTCGGGGATAGCGGTATCAAGTACCATTTCGAAATTTACCGGGGTTATATTCCAACCCATTAAGTCTTTGCCTTTATTAAGAAGCAATGAATAAAATCCACCCATAGATAATCCTGACTGGTGATTTTGTTTTGCAGCCCTATCTGATACAACAACTACGGCTGCAGATCCATCGCCAAAAATGGTGTTGGCCAGTAAATTATCATTATTGTTCACTGCCTGAAAATGCAAGGTGCACAACTCTACACAAACAATCAGTACTTTGGCATTTTCGTCGGTTTTGGTAATCATATCAGCAAGGTTTAACGCCGGAAATGCAGCATTGCAACCCATGAAATTTATTGCGGTATGAAAAATATCATCGGGTAAATCCAATTGCTCAATTAGTGCAGCGCCCAAACCCGGAGCATAAATTCCGGTGCAGGTAACCGTAATCAAATGGGTGATTTTAAAATCTGCAATGCTGGTATTCAATTTTTGAAATGCAACTTTCATGGCAGTAATAGCAAGAGAAGCCGCGTTTTCTTTAAATAAAATTGACCTTTGTGTAACATCCGGCACTCGTTGATATATATTAAAAAAGCTGTTTACAGTCTGATTGTTACCAAAATCAGGCAGAACTGAATAACGGGTTTGGATACCGCTGTTGTGGAACAAAATATTCAGTTTTCGCGAAGCAGTATCATCGTTGTACGCAGTTTTCATAAACTCCAGTATAGTACTTTGTTTTGCACTATATTGTGGCACTGCCGTTCCTATGGAGATAATTGTACTCATATTAAAACCAGTTATAAGGATTGTTTAAAATCAGTAACAGAAAGTACAGGTTCATGCATGTTGATGTAAGCAGGTTCATTGTCATTGTTTTCTCAAAATTTGCATTATCTGTGTTCTTTCGGACTTTGGCAAACCATACCGATAAATAAATAATCACGGGCAACATCATTATTATAAACACCACTACAGCAATCTGCTGATGTTTCAGGTTGAAATAGTAGTATAGGAATATGGTTGCAACCGAGAATAATATTCCGGAAAAAATAAAGGTACCGTTGTATCCGAGTTTATAACTCAGGCTTGTTACACCGTCTTTTTTGTCTGCTTCGTGTTGATAAATCTGGGTGAGCGGATAAACACTACCAATAAAAAGACTTGCCACACTCATACAAATGATGTTATGGAGTGTGAAAAAATTTACAAAAGAAAACGTGGAAATTGCTGATGAAGCCATCAGATAAACAAAAGCTCCCTGGAAAAGAAACACCGTTAAAAAACCGATAACCGGATATTGTTTTAATCTCACATTCCGGTAACTGTATGCCCTGGAAACCATTATGAAAATGGAAACCAAAAGCGAGAAACCAAATGAAATCAGCAATCCACTTAACACTGCCACAATATCCATCAACATTGTTGCTCGGTATAGATTACGCGAAACTTTTGGTGGATACTTTAACCCCCCGATACTGCCGGTATCATGGTCTTGAAAACTATTATACCCGTTGCTGGATGGAAAAACAAACACATGCAGAATAACAAATGCAATTACCGTGGTACGCCAGTTGATGGTACCAGCCTGGCTTACCGCGAATAAAAAGACAGGCATTAAAAAGAACGAAAATGGTAACCGCAAGTGTTTTACAGTGCTTTTGTCAAACCATGAAAGGATGAGTATGTTCTTCATTTTACCATTTTAATAATTTTTTAAACGTCCGGTTAATTTTTCCAAAGAAGTTTTCAATTTGTCTATGGCGCCAAAAACAGCCTGTTCATGGGTGTTTGCCTGGTTGGTAACTGCGATTGGTTTCATACCTGCAAGTCTGGCTTCCACCATGCAGCGTTTATCGTTTAACCCGTCTTTATTACCATCTTCATCCGAGAAATGAACTTCCACCCTTGTTATCTGTTGACTGAACCTGCTTAATTCTTGCGATATTAGAGAAGTTGACGAAGCAATAAGTTCTTCGCTTCCAGTTACATTTTTATCTGTATTAATTTGTATTTGCATCTCCCCATATTTAATTAATAACGAAATATTGCTGCCAGCCCTGTTTCAGAAGGCATCTTAACGTTTGGAAGAACCATCACCTGTCCACCCATCTTTAATACCAATTCTCCCATATCGTCGAGAAGGTCATCTACTTTTGGATTTATCATATCTTTTTTCTGTGTATTACTCGTCACAAAATTTGTAATCCTGACCGGGATTATCTGGTCGTCCTCAACAATAAGCGTATCAACCCGTCCCTCAACTGCCGCTACAGCAACTTCCTTGTAGTCATCGCTGCCTTTGCCATTTGCCTTTGCCTGCTCAAATCGGGCAATCAAGCTGTCAAGTTTCAGGTTATATTCGGGTTCCATTACTTCCCAGGCCATATTTACCAGTTTATCTGGTGAAACTGATGAAGGGTTAATTTCAATACCATTGGTTAGCAATAATGGATTTTTATTTACTTTTTGAAAAAGGCTGTGGTGTTCGGGCAATGCAGCAAGAATAAGTGGCCAGCCTGTAGGCTTCGAAAAGTTTTTATCAATAGCATTCGCAACCACACGAAAAAATCTTTCAGCGTCTTTTTCAGTTTCGTCTTTTCTGCCTCCATGACCGTGGTGCGTGGGCGAACTATCTCCTCCGGAACCACCATAAGATGCAACAGTTGTATGCTTATCTGTCAATTCATCACCAAGCGCTTCGGTTATGGTTTTTGGAGTGTCGGCAGTAAGTTCAACTTCAGTTAGAGAGTGACGGTTGCCTTCAAAAAGCCGGATATCATGAAGTGATAAACCCAAAACGTGAAAATGGTCAAGAGATTGCAAATATTGCCTCAGCGGTTTGGTATGAAAACTGTCGGCCACTATTGCCAATTCCTCAAAGGATTTATGTACACCGACAACTTTAAAAATACCGGTTGCACTAAAAACGGCCAGTCCGTCAAAAGTGTGATTCCAAATATTATTATCGTCAGCAAGAGCTTCAAAAGGATCAAGATGTTTTTGCACCTCACCGTCTGAATATTTTTCCAATAGTGATTCTTTCATTTGCCGGACAAGATTTTTAAAAAGGATGATATCCTGAAGATTTTCAGGATGCGTTCGGTGCGTTGGCATATATATGGAAAGACAAGGAGACTGATCTGCTGCCAGGAGTTCCTGAATCAATTCATTTGTAAGTGATTCCATTGTTTAAATTATTTTTTAAAATTCCCAGTAAGAACCCTGCTCTTTGGTGGAAATCAGCAAAATCCTATTTCAGGTTATTTGCAGCAAACTTCCAATTAATAAGCTTATCTAACACGGTGGTTACATAATCGGGGCGCTTGTTCTGATAGTCGAGATAATAAGCGTGTTCCCACACATCTATGGTTAGCAGTGGTGTTACACCCATGGTTAGCGGGGTTTCGGCGTTGGGGGTTTTCATCACCTTTAACTTTTGGCCATCAAGCACCAGCCATGCCCAACCACTTCCAAACTGAGTTTTTGCGGCTTCGGTAAGCTCCTTTAAAAGGTCGCTGAACGAACCAAAAGAATCCTCAATCTTTTTCATTAACACTTCTGAGGGTTTTCCACCGCCATTAGAGGTTAGGCTATTCCAGAAAAATGTATGGTTCCATACCTGCGCAGCATTGTTGAAAATGCCTGTATGCTCCTTTTTTCCGGCCGTTTTTTTAACAATCTCTTCCAGCCCCTGGCCTTCAAATTCGGTTCCTGCAATCAATTTATTCAGGTTATCCACATATGCTTGGTGGTGTTTGCCGTAGTGAAAACCAATGGTTTTTGCCGAAATTACCGGCTCCAGTGCATTCTCTGCAAATGGCAGAGGGGGTAGCATAATTTGATTTTGGTTGCTCATAATAATACTTATTTAATTTAAATATCTGTTAACTCCAAGCAAAGCTAATATTTACGTAATAGATCGACAATAAACCGTGCGTCTTTTTCCTGTTTATTGTTATCATGTTTTGCATCATTGTGTTCTTCGGCAACGTCTTTGGTGTCCTCTGGTTTTTAGCTGTTGCTGCATGAAGCAAATAGTAAAACAGTGGTAACAAAAGTTAAGTGAAGCTATGCCAATTCAAATTACCTTTTCTTTTTCATTTTGATTATATTTAAACTTTTTAATTGAATTTAATTCGTTAAACTATTTATTCTTACGGTTTTTTCCATTTTTCAAACCTTTTAATTGCTAATTACTTTACAAAGATGATAAACCTAAAAGCGAATAGCTTTACATAATTTCAGAAAGATGTTTCATAATTCACACATTCGTCTTCGAAAAAAAGTTTAAATTTAGCTGATAATGTGTTGCGCTCTGTATTGTTGAACTTAGGCCATAATGAAGAGTTTGCAATGGACAAGACAAGGAATTTATTAATGAAATAAATGTGTAACAAATCAATTAAAATAATCTGTGAATTATGTAAGATATACTTTTTATTGTATAACATTTTCACTTTAAGTGATTCATACTTTTGTAACAATAAGTAAATTAAACCAAAAAGCACAATTTAATTTACAAGCTTATGAAACTATCTTTCAAAAAATTATTTTTTATATTGGTCTTCATATTTGGCCTCTTTGCTATATTGGCATTAGCTAAACCAGTACTAATACCGCTAAGCATGGCATTGTTTATTTCATTCATTTTATTACCGGTTGTTAAAAAATTAGAAGGTTGGGGCTTAAATAAAATGCTTTCTGCATTTCTTTCCTTACTGATGTTATTCATAATTATAGGAGGAAGTATCACCCTGTTTTCTGCCGAAATAATGAGTCTTTCTGATAAGTTGGATGATTTTACAGGGAAAATAATGAAAACACTATCAGATGCTGTAATCTTCATCAACAATAATGTAAATTTTATTGATGACTTAAACAGCGAGAAAATGGTAGAAAACGGGAAAGAGTGGATTAAACAATCATCCGGATCATTAATACAAAATGCTTTTAGTAGCACAGCTGCATTTATTTCCGGACTAATTGCCACAATAATATTTACCTTCTTATTGCTCATTTACAGGGAAGGATTAACCAAAGCTTTTATAGCATTTGGTGATGATAATAATAAGAAAAGAATTTTCGTGATGCTCAAAAATATACAGAGCGTAGGAAAAAAATACCTTTCGGGAATGTTCCTGTTGATGATAATATTGGGTTTTGCCAACAGTATAGGTTTGTGGATTATAGGAATTGACAGCCCGTTTCTTTTTGGTTTTCTGGCAGCTATTTTATCTATTGTGCCTTATGTAGGTACCACATTAGGTGCAACTATTCCGGTGCTTTATGCCTTTATGTCATCTGATTCGTTATGGATGCCGGTAGCTGTAATGGTTTTGTTTTGGTCAATTCAAATAATTGAAAGCAACTTTTTAAATCCTAAAATTGTAGGGAGTAGTGTAAATGTAAATGCTTTAGCGGCAATTTTAAGCTTATTGATCGGTGCTTCGGTTTGGGGTATTGCAGGTATGGTTTTATTTCTTCCATTTGCTGCTATGCTTAAAGTGGTATGCGAAGAGTTTGATCAATTGAAGCCCATTGCCATGTTAATCAGTAGCGATATTTCCGGCGATAAAAAAGAGGATCCTAAAATTTCTAAATGGTTTAATAAAATGAAAGGTTGGTTTAAGAAAAAGTAATGGACTTTGCTTTTCAATCAGAAAAGTAAAATTCAAACCAAATCTGCATCTCTTTTGTCCGGAATTCCATTGATGGTATCAGGCTCAACTTCGATGTCAATTTTCAAATTCGAAAAGGTAATTTCTTAATTTCATCCTCTGCCATTTTTTAAAAATTCCTTCCAGGTAAAGATCAGTGGCAAAGCTTTAATCAGTATAGAGAATCCGTTAATTAAATATACCTGGAAATATACTCCGTAATTAAGACAAACAGCTGAATCTAATACCACCCAAACCCCGAATGCAACTATAATCGCGTTTCTGGACCATCGTTCTTTCCGCTGAAATGGATACCATATGATAAAAGCGAGTAAAATATAAGAACAAGCTATTGTAGCACCTATCGGTCCCCATATAAAAGCCCGAAAAGGTTCAATGGACGCAGGAATAGATTTACCAAACCCAAAAACCCGGGCAAGTGCATTATTGTAGGGCTGAAAGATTGGATTACTACCATAAATTGCGAAAGCAATTCCAAACAGGACGAATAACAAACTGCTGTAAAACAACCATCGTTGCCAGAAAATAAAGGACTTCATCTCATTGTTTATTATTTTATTTTTTAAATAGTTACATCCAAGAAGTGCATTTTAATAAATTTAATTCAAACATCAAAAAGGATACCCTATGGCAACATTTAAAATCAGATTTTCTTTTCTCCAGGTTGAATTCCCAATATTAATCTCATTGATCACCCATTTATTCTTTTGTTCCAGCCATGGTTTCCGCAAAGGTGTTGCAAGATCGAACCGTAAAATAAAAAACGACACATCTACTCTTAAGCCAATTCCTGCACCTACTGCTATGTCATTTGCTAACCGGGAAAAAGAAAACGGGTCTCCCAATGTTGAAGGATTTGATTTTAAAAGCCACACATTTCCGGCATCGGCAAATATGGCGCCTTTTAAAAAGCGATAAATCCCAAATCGATATTCTGCATTTAATTCCAGCTTTATATCGCCACCTAATTGTAAAAACCCTATGCTATCGTTTCTCTGGTTGTATGTGCCCGGGCCAAC
>JAWOHT010000008.1:0-5644 GCA_046485045.1 Bacteroidales bacterium | reverse complement strand
CGGGAAATTATCCCAAATGTCCCCAAAGTCCCACAAGAAGCCCAAGAACCAGGTGAACCTTACGAGCGCAAACCAAAAATAAAAGTAAAACTCGCCCGTGGCAAGGAAAGGGAAATCCAGCACATGGTTTCTACTTCGTTCTGGAGTGCCGATGGCAAACCCATTTCGGCAGAAGAGTTTTTGAGCAACCTCTTTGGCGAATTGCCCAGGCTGTTCAAAGACGAGGAGGAGCTGCGAAAACTCTGGAGCAACCCCACAACAAGAAAAACCCTGCTGGAGAAACTCGAGCAGGCCGGGTTTCCAAAATCCGATTTGCGGATGCTGCAAAAGCTGGTCGACATGGAAAAAAGCGACCTGTACGATGTGCTGGAGTATGTTTTCAACGGCGATTACATTGCATTGACAAGAGAAGCCCGGGCCAAAGCGGCCGAAGCCACCATTTTTGCCCTGCTGAATGAAAGCCAGAAAGAATTTATATCATTTGTTCTCAGCAAATACATTGATACAGGTGTGGATGAGCTTGACCAGGAAAAATTACCCATTTTGCTGATCAACAAATACCAATCGCTCGAAGATGCCAAGGAGATCCTGGGCGATGTGGCCAACATCAGCAGGTTGTTTATTGAATTCCAGGAACACCTGTACCAGCGGAGAGTGGCGTAAATGAAGCAAGAGGGTACCGCGTCCCGCAACGGTTTTTCCCTCATGGAGCGAAGCGGAATAAATCCCTGCCTGCCGGTTTACCCGCCAAAGGAGGGTTTACCCGCCGAAGGTGGGCAGGCAGGCGCTATTTTGGCTATACCAGGAAAGTCAGCTGCGGGCATAAGCGACGTTTTTATGGATGCAAAAAATAGACTTAAAAAAGTATATGACTGAACAAATGCCAGCACCTAATATGGTATAGCCAATCCCGCAGCTGCGGGACGGGGTAAAGTGGTAGTTTATTATTTGGCAATAATTTGAAGAAGCTTCAGCGTTTTGAAGCAAATAATCTTTAGACACAAGAATAAGAAGCAATGCAGATAATCGACATAGAAATAAAAAGACACTACCCTTTAAATCCAGTGCTAAAAAAACTGGTTAAATTTTATTGGATACTCAAAAGCAAAAAGGAGACGACTATTCATGGCACCTTAATCCCAATGAATAATATAGATTTAATTATAAACTTATCTGCGCCGATAAAATATAAAAGCGGAACCAAAGAAGAAATCTTCCATAATTCGCACTTTATTGGAATTCAAAATAATTTTAAGGTTGTTGAACAAGAAGGGATCCTGGATATTGTTGGAATATCCTTTTTCCCAACAGGATTTTATCCTGTAATAAAAGAACCGCTATCTCAATTCGCAAACAACATTGTGTTAATTGATCAAATAATTCCAGATTTTAAAAACCTGGCTGAAAGAATGGCTGAGATAGAATCAAGCCACCATAGGATTTCTATAATAGAAGAAATGCTAATGAATATTATTGATTTAAAATTATTGGCTGGTATGAATTATGATTCTCTAATTAATGACTTTTTGACGCATGGAGACGCCATGAATATAAAAGATTATTGTAAAAAGCATTATTTCAGCCAAAGAACTGTAGAGCGTTTTTTTAAAAAATACATAGGTACTACTCCCAAAGCTTTTTTGATGAACACCAAATTCCAGAAATCAATAAAGACCTTAAGAACGGGTAGTTTTGATTCAATGGCACAAATAGGTTATGAATTTAATTACTATGACCAAACTCATTTTATTAATAGTTTCAAATCATTTATGGGAAAGACACCTGCAAAACAGCTTAAGGAAAATGATTTGATTTTTGATATCTTACCCAAAAGATAGTATGTCGTTTTTTTACTATCCTATGATAAACAACAATTGTTACTTTGTCCATTATTAACTAAAACAAATTAATCATGGACAAGAATGTTATAACTGAGATAGTTTCGTTCGACATAGACGAATCTATTGCAAATGAAACGTTTAAAGAAATTGTAGATTTAGTAGAAATAGAATTTCACATGCTGCAATCTGGTTATATTGATTCGGAACTTGTGAAAGGGAGAAATAACTCGTGGACAATGATTATGCATTGGGAGTCGCTAGAAGAAGTTAAGCTTGCAAGTAAATTGCTAATGAAAAGCGAATTAGCTGAAAAATTTCGTCAAGCCATAATTCCTTCAACCGTAAAAATGAATTACTTAGAGCAAATTAATAAGTGGGTAAAATAATTCCAGTGCCTGATATACAGGACGCTGAGTGCAGTAGTCTGAAATATTTGGACAGAAATTAAAAAAATCTTAAATTTCTGGTATAAAAAAAACAGGCAATCTTAAGCACACAATGCAGTTTGCAAATTGCTTCCTTTTTACAACAAACTGAATTTGAATGAATTGAATTGACATGAAAACAACACCGGAACACGATGAACGAATGGCAAAAATGACTTTTGCATCAGTATATCCGCACTACATCACAAAGGTTGAGAGCAAAGGCAGGACTAAAGAAGAGTTGCACCAGGTCATTGAATGGCTCACCGGTTTTGACCATAAAAAGCTTCAGGAACTGATCGACAAGAATGTGACTTTTGAATCTTTCTTCCGGAATGCAAAACTAAACCCCAACGCTCAGCTGATAACCGGCGTAATTTGTGGTTACCGGATTGAAGAAATTGAAACCCCTTTGACCAAACAGGTTAGGTATCTCGATAAGTTGGTGGACGAACTTGCCAAAGGGCGGAAGATGGAGAAGATATTAAGAACCGCATAAAAAAACATGGACCCGATTCCCTGTTGTTGCGAGGCAGTTGACCGGAATGTTATTATTGTTCTGCTCCAAAAACCATTTTATAATGGGTTGAATGGATTGACGCTTCAAATGGGTCTTGCCCCGGGTGAGAAAGAGGAATAAATTTCATTTCTTTTTACAGAGTGAGTGCCAAGAATATGGATTCTCAAGTTTTAGTTGTAATAGTTGCCGTAATAGCAATATGGCTATTTAAACGGTGGCTGTTTTATCTGAAACGTAAAAAAAGGCGTGAATACTACAGAAATGAGTATCTGAAATCGGACGCATGGCAGCGGAAACGGTATGTTGTGCTGAAACGGGATAACTGGCGTTGTGTATATTGTGGTGGTCACGCTACCCAAGTGCATCATAAACGATATGCAAAAAAGAATATCGGAAAAGAACCCATCAAATGGCTCGTGTCAGTTTGCAATTCTTGTCATGACACCAGGCATAATTGATTTAATCAGAGTTATGTGACCGAAGCTCACCAACGGCCCCTTGGCCTTCTTCCTCGCTTTCAAAATCAACCTGTCAATTTTTAACCTGCCTTTCGGGGATTTATGAAAATTATTTACATTTAAGGCTGGTATGGGATTGGTGTTTTTTGTAACCGTTAAACCGTTGAAACCCCATATTCCGGCGGCAAGGCTCTCCCGCTCGTGAGGAATTTGTAAGCATTACCACCATCCCACACCAAACCCAATTTTAAAAAACAGGGCATAGAGACAATTTTTGATTTTAGCATGCTATATCTTCGAATCTCTTTTGTCATTCGGACAGAATGAAGCCCACCAGTAATTTCTTTGGTTTCTTTTGGAAGATTTTCTTAAATCCTCTGCTTTCAATAAATAATGAAATAATTCTCCTACATTAGAGAGGGATTTCAGTATTACATTTCTCCTTAAATTTTTTTGCTGATGAAAAAAATTATCGTGTTTTTCGTTTGGATTTGTTTTTTACAAGCCAATACTTTAAATGCACAATCCAACGCTGTTGACAGCATACAGCAATTGTTGCAGAATGAAAAACAGGATACCACCCGGGTAAGGCTTCTTAACGAGCTCTCCTGGTTTTACTTTTTGCATAAGCCTGATACAGCATTGATACTTAGCCAGCAAGCTCTGGCCCTTTCAAGTCAGATAGATTTTGTTGAAGGGGAAGCCAGCAGCCTGGACAAGATAGGCAGTGTATTTACTTACACCGGCAATTATTCAAAGGCATTGGAGTTCCACCTTGAAGCATTAAAAATTGCAGAATCTGTAAATGATGAAAAAATCATGTCATCTGCCCTGGCAAACATAGGAAATGATTACAGCAGCATGGAAAATTACCGACAGGCGGCTGAATACTATTTAAAGGGGCTCGCCATTGCCAGGCGCATTAATTACGACCGCGGTATTCTTGTATGCCTGGGAAACCTTGGAAATGCTTATGAAAAACTGGATATCCTTGATTCTGCCCGTTTATATACCATCCAGTTTTATGATATCGCCATACAAATGAAAAGCAATGCCAATACAGGAGTAGCATTGAGCAACCTGGGCTATATTCATGCAAGGATGGAACAGCATGCTGTTGCCAGGGCAAATTTTCATTTAAGTATTCCATTGTTCTTACAGGAAGATGATTATGACGGTTTGGCTGCATCATACCTGGGATTGGCTGAATCGTTCCGTGATGGGGGTACGGCTGATTCCGCTTTGTATTATGCAAAACGGTCTCTTCTATACGGCGAAAAAGCAGGTTTTACGGCAAGGATAATGCATGCCAGTAATTTCCTGACAGATTATTACATTTCAATCCAAAAGTATGACAGTGCGTTTGTTTACCAGCGTGCCGCAATTGCCGCTAAAGACAGTTTATTCAGCCAGGAAAAACAAAGAGAGTTTCAAAGCCTTACTTTTGAAGAAACCATGCGACAGCAGAACCTGGCAGTAATGAAAGCTGCCGAAGAAAAGCAACGCAGCCACAATATCCAGTTCGCCTTTATGGCAGTTGCCATAGTAGTTTTTATCATTGCTTTTTTATTGCTCAGCCAAACAATCATTGTCAATGAGAAATGGATTCGTTTTTTAGGGGTGTTGGGATTGTTGCTTTTTTTTGAATTCCTCAACCTTTTTATGCATCCTTATATTTCAAAGCTAACACATCATTCGCCTTTGTATACCTTGTTCATGATGGTGCTGATCGCCTCGGTGCTGATCCCTTTTCATCACAAAATAGATCATTGGATTAAGGAAAAAATGGTTGTGAAGAATAAAAGGCTTCGCTTGGCAGCGGCTAAAAGAACGGTTGCAGAACTGGAAAAAGAAGAAAATTTAACCGGCAAATAACATATAGATTTTAATTGCCGGCTGGCCCGTCGCTGCCCCCGGCCAACGAACCCGGCAACCTCAACAATGGCGCCTTATGTTTCCATTTCATTGGGCTACTTTTGATTTAGCATTACATCCCTGGGTTGAATCTATTCAAATGGTAGCTTATATGGCAGCAGAAAATGATATCGAACGGGTTGCAACCATTATGGGTGAAAAAGTAATCGCAGGCGTGAGTTCAACATGCAATTGGTGGAAAATTCCAAGCGGGGACAAATAACTTCTAGCGTTTTTTATTTGGATGCTTGCCTGTTTCTCTTTCTTAAACTGGTTTCTTGAAAGAACCACAGGCTGGTTTTGAGATAATCTGTGAGAATAAATCTACCTTTGACGTATGAGAAGTTTATTTCGGCAACTCAAAGATATTCGAGATGCTTAAATATCTTTCTCTCCTTTTTTTAATCGTTTAAGACGCTTTTGTCTTATAACCTGAAATTCTATAATGGATGCAAAATAATTACTCCTTTTTACCCCTTACAAACA
>JAWOHT010000215.1:0-17636 GCA_046485045.1 Bacteroidales bacterium | reverse complement strand
GCCACAGTAGCGGATTTGCGGGCTGCGTCACTTTCCACCGTAAAAAAAACCGAAGCGGGGCAGTGAACCTGAAACTTGCACCAAGCCCGCTATTGTGGCTATACCAGGAACGTTGTGTGTTACTTAAAAAAACGAAAAATGAAAAATGCATTTTTAATTTTAATTGGTTTAATGATTATAAACCAATCCTTTGGACAGGAAAGCGAATATCAAAAACAAAACGTCCTAAGATTAAATTTTATTAATCCTGGTATTGAATATGAGTATTCTATTTCAGACAAGTCTAAGCTTTCTTTAAATGTTGGATTTGGTGTTTCAATGTCATATCCTGATTTAACAACTATTCAACCCAATCATGCCTTTTTTATGTCCACTTTTTTTGATATCCATTACAAAAACATTTACAATTTTGACAGACGAAAAAGCAATAATAAGAATGTTGAATTTAACGCAGGTGACTTTATTGGAATAAAAATAAACGGAAGGGGTAAAAGTGTTAACTCAGAGTTATCCAGAACAGATAATATTGACTTCTCATTCGGGCCAACCTGGGGTATACAACGAAATTTTAGAAGAGTTAATATGCTCTTTAATTTGGGACCTGTTTACTATTTTGACACGAAAGGTAATGGCGGATTTTACCCGATTATGGTTGAATTGAATATCGGTTATAACATTCTGACAAACAAATAAAAGCAACACACAACATGTTATACCTGACAATTGCGGGTGCAGCGCAGGTTTTGGGGTTTCTGCTTCGCGTTATCTTCTGTATCGGGGGATAGTTTAGCAGCCCGTAATCCGCAACTGCAGGTATAGCAGGAACGTTGGCTATAAGGCTAAAAAAACCACTACGATATGAAAAAAGAATATATATTTTTGATTTTATTAATCTTGTTTACAGGTTGTTCTTCAAGAAGATACCTACTTTCTGATGAAGAAAACAACAGGAGATATTTGATTGAATACATTAATAAATTATCTGCTAAGGGTGATATCTCAAAAAAACCAATGATTGTTATTGACGGTAAACCATTTCGATTTGACAAAGAGTTAAAAAATGATAGATTACCCATTTCGCAAAATGACATAGGAGAAATTATATTGTTAGATAGAGAAATTGGAATTACTATGTATGGTGATTATGCTAAAAATGGCGTTTTATTAATTGCAACAAAATCTTACCTTGATAAAAAAGAGCCAAAAAAAGAAGATGACCGTTTGTACATTATTCAAGACGGCAAAGTTATTACTCACGATGAGATGAAAAGAATTGACCCAAATGAAATTGCTCAAATTGAAGTAATTAGGGACAGAGATAAAATTTCGCAGTATACTGACGGAGACTATAACGTAGTTTTAATAATTAAAATGAAATGAATGAAGCCCTATAGCCAACATGCTATACCTGTCAAGTGCGGGTGCAGTGCAGGTTTCGGGGTTTCTGCTTCGCTTTATCTTTTGTATCGGGGGATAGTTTAGCAGCCCGTAATCCGCAACTGCAGGTATAGCAATAACGTTGGCCACTATAATATAAAACCGCAGCATATGACACGACAACTTATTATTTTACTATTTGCGATTATCCCAGTTTTGACACATGGACATAATGACCTTGACATTGACTTCGATGAGATAAGGCAGATAGTGACTAATCCTGATAGTGAATATTACTACCCTAAGCTATTGGAGCGATATAATAACTTTGACACAACCCTGACACACCAAGAGTTTGCGCTGATTTATTATGGTTTTTCATTTCAGGACGAATATCTTGTAAATCAACCAAATGAAAGAGATTTGGTAAAACTTTGGAATAATGAAGAAGATGAAAAACTGATTGAAGCGTGTAAAAGGATATTGGAGAGAAATCCCGTAAGTTTGAGAGCAAATTACTATTTGTCGAGAGCCAAGCATTCAATTGGACTGCCAGAAAGTGAATGGAGACCTTATCTTGACAGATACTGGGCATTTAGAAAAGTAATTGTTTACAGCGGAGACGGACTTAGTTGCGAGACAGCTTTCAAGGTCATATACGTAGAAGACGAATACACGATGATGTATGACTATTTTGAAATTAAAAAGCTTTACGAGCAACGCCTTGTGAATTTGTGCGACAGACATTTAGTCGAACCAGGCGAATACTTTAGGGGAGATGAAATTTATTTTGATATATCGCGAAGACTGTTGCGAACCATGGAATTAAAAGGAGAAAATTGAATTACAGTGGCCAACATGCTATACCTGACAATTGCGGGTGCAGTGCAGGTTTCGGGGTTTCTGCTTCGCGTTATCTTTCGTCTCGGGGGATAGTTTAGCAGCCCGTAATCCGCAACTGCAGGTATAGCAGGCACGTTAGCACCAATTAACTAAAAAAAGTATTAAATATGAAATCACTTTCAACCACACTATTATTTGTTCTATCCACTACTCTGGCTTTCGGACAATTAGAAACCAAAATTGATAGCCTCTTTGCTGAATATCACAATTCACCTGGATGTGCTGTAGGTGTTTATAGCAAAGGGGAAATAATATTTAAAAAAGGATATGGAATAGCAAACCTTGATTACGATATTAAAATCACTCCCGAGACAGTTTTCGATATTGGGTCTGTTTCAAAACAATTTACTGCTGCCTGTATAGTACTGCTCGAAAATGAGGGTAAACTATCTCTTGACGATGATATTCGTAAATATATTCCTGAAATATCAGAATTTGATGAAGGAAAGATTACCATTCGTAATTTACTCCATCATACAAGTGGTCTAAGAGATTACCTTGGCCTTATGTATTTGTCTGGTATCTCCTTTGATGATTACTTCACAGAACAAATGGGGCTTAATATTTTGGCAAGGCAAAAAGAACTGAATTTCATTCCAGGAAGTGAGCATCTATACAGTAATTCTGGATATCTAGCCTTGGCAATTATTGTAAGGCGAGTAAGTGGTGAATCAATAGGAACCTTTGCTCAGAAAAAGATATTTGATCCATTAGAAATGAAAAACACTTTCATATATGAAGACGGAGCTAAAGTTGTAAAAAATAGAGCTATAGGGTATGCAAAAGAGGGAAATGATTACAAAAGAGAACATCATTTTGATTTCGTTGCTGGCGGTGACGGACAAGTATACACCACAGTAGAAGATTTTTTCAAATGGAGCGAAAATTTCAAAGAGAATAATTTAGGAAATAGTTCCTTTTTAAATAAAATGCTCACAAAGGGAATATTGTCTAATGGTGACTCTATTGACTATGCTTTGGGATTGTCTCATGGAGTTTATAAAAATCTTAAAACAATAGGACATGGCGGTGCATGGGGAGGTTTTCGAGCACATTATCTTCAGTTTCCTGAAGAGGATTTATCTATAGCAATTATGAGTAATCTTGGCAATGTCAATGCTGAACAAAAAGCCAAACAAATTGCCGATATAGTTCTACAAGATAAATTTG
This sequence comes from Bacteroidales bacterium, assembly GCA_046485045.1. Lineage (GTDB taxonomy): Bacteria > Bacteroidota > Bacteroidia > Bacteroidales > UBA10428 > JAFGPL01. The sequence continues at coordinate 14,186 of JAWOHT010000215.1, read as the reverse complement.
ACAACAAATTAGAAGAAGCTGAAAAGAAATCATCTAATATTGAAATTCCCAAAACGATTTTTTCACTAACACAAATAGTGGGAAATTATGAAATACAACCTGGAGTTATCGTTAGTTTGACCATCAAAAATGACTCGTTAAATGTATTTCAAACTTGGAATAAGAAATCGTTCAATGTTGTAAAAACATGTGGAAACACTTTCCAAATACCAGGAGAAAACGACTTAAGTTTTACATTTTCTAATCTTATAGAGGGACATACCCAAACACTTTCGATACTATATGGCGGCAGAGAAACAAAAGCTGAAAGAAAAAAAGATGTTGATGTTTCAGGCATAGAATTAAACAATTACTCAGGCAGCTTTTATAGTCAAGAATTGAATGTTAACTATAATTTTAAAGTTGAAGACGGAATTTTAAAGGCTAAAATAGAAAACAAACAAACGGTTCTGGATTGTACGCTTATTGACATGGATGAATTTGCAACGGGATTTGGACTCATAAGATTTCAAAGGATAGGAGGAATTATCTCTGGATTTGAATTGGATTCTGGTAGAATTCAAAACTTAAAATTTGAAAAGAAATAACTGGTGCTAACAGCACCTACGCGCAAGTGGGGGTTTCGTGCATCTATGAAAGTGAAGTGCTAAATCCAAGTTCTGTACTTTTTATGAAGTTCAGTGCTAAAAATCCCCACCTGCGTGTAGCTGCGAACCGTTAGCATTAATTATTTAAGAGTCCCACAACAACATACTAATGACTTACAACTGGCCTGAAATATTAAAGAACAAAACTGACAAAGAACTTTATGATATTTATTTAGGGAAAACTTTTTTACCCAAAGAAGTCCAACAATTATCTAAACAAGAACTTATTATAAGGAATTTTGACTTTAACAATATTGAAAAACACAAATTGGCATGGCAACTGGCAAGCATAGTTGAGGAAGAAACACATGAAAAACTTGGTGATAACAGATCTAAATTTGCATATATTAAGTTCAGCCATTATGTTGTAATCATTATAGTTTTTTTAATCCTTTCATTGTTTGTTTATTTCTTAAAACAAGAGCATAGTATAATTAATGTTGAGTTTATACTGTTGGGAGTTGCTTTTATTTCTTTAGGGTCAATACTTAGTAATTTTTTACATAAAAAAGAAAAGGCATATATAAGCAAGAGAAATTCAAAGAGAAATCAGATAGTTCAGCAATTAAAAAAAGACAATTTGTTAAATAGAGATAACCCTATTATTAAAGACATATTGAGGCACTCAAAGACAAATAGTGAAATAAAAAAAATACAAGAAAATATAGGAGGTGTATTTGTTTACCTAATACTTATATCAATAATTATTATTGCTTTCTGTTTCTTGAATTTATTGTGGGCAAGTATTATATCTACTTTGATTTTCCTATTTATTTTGATGTCATTAATTGGCCGATATATTGAAAAAAAAAATAACTAATGCCAACAGCGGGCTAATATAATGGCTCACAGACGTGCAGGTTTGAAATTTAGAATAATTCATTAAATTTGGGTGCGGTTTGACAGTGACGAAGCCGTCAAATCGCCACAATACTAGCCCGCGAAACGTTATCGGTAAGATTTCAGAGGGTGAGATTAATACTATAAATAGTTTTTTTGTAGGCACTTAAGAAGTCCTGCAAATAATTAGATTTGTTTGATGATTGAACGCTTAATTATAGGAATTAAACAAGGGCAAATAATTTTTAAAGGTATAATATGAGGAATTTACAAATTATGGAGACTCGAAATAGAAACAACTTTTTCTGCTATGGTTTGCTCATTGCAGCGTTGATTATTGTTCATTATGTCATTGAATTTTGGCCGGATATAGAAATGCTTCAAAGCCAGAAAGCCTTATTTTCATGGCGTGCCATTGGAATTATCGGCCTACTTGGCTTGGTAAGTGTTTATTTGCTGAATTTAACCGGGTTAAAAAAGTTGTGGGACGCAGATGTGAGTATTAAAAACAAGATATTCATTCCCTTTGCTACCGGGCTTCTCCTCGGATTAATCCAGTCAGTGTATGACTTTTTCACCGGGGCAAGCAAGGAAATAGTTGCAAGCATGGGTCTTGGTGACATGCATATTGCTTTCCCCTTCTCAATACCATTATATTTTGGAGGTGCAATTATTGTAAGCATTATATATTATCTTATTCCTATTACAATTGTTGTTTACCTGGTATCCACCAAATTATTGAAGGGAAAAGCTGAGGGTACTGTTTTCTGGTCTGTTGGTATTTTAATCGCATTATTCGAACCACTTACAAATCCAGGATTATCTGTAATTCAACAGGTGGGTATTGTTGCAATTCCGCTGTCAATATCAGTTCTTATTTTTAACCTGACAACTATTCTGTTCATTCGTCGATTCGGGTTTATTGCAGCATTATTTTTACGTTTAGGCCATTACGCAATCTGGCATATCCTATATCCGATCGTTTAATTCGTTATCGTTATCAGGAGGATGAAGCTATCTCAAAAATCAAAGTCATAAGCTATAATTCAACATTACTTGTGTGTTTTTGGTAAACAATGAATGTGAGAAGAAAAGTTTGAAGTTCAAAAATCCAACCGATAACACGCAATATAGCCAATGGCGGGGAAATTGGTTATTTGAAGCATTCTGCCCCGCTCAAGGTTTGTAACGGTGGATAATGACGAAGCCCGCAAACCGCCACGGGCCATATAGCCAACCGTTGTGCTTCATATTAAGAAAAACACGAAATACATAAATGAGAAAATTATACTTGATTTTGATTGTAGTATTATCCACGGGTTGCATAAATATGCATGAACCGACAGAACAAGCAAAATACATAAACTGTTACAACTCTTTCGACTCATTTTTGGTAGATATAATTCCCAAAAAAATTCCAAATGATTATGTCAGATATGGGTACGCCTCACTAAAGCATTTAAGTGGAGCAAACAAGTATGCAGGAATGCATTTAACAACAAGAATATCTGATTTAACGGAATATTCAAATTTGAAAAATAAATTTTTAGAGCAAGCAAAGACTATTACCAGTTCTTTGGATACTTGTTTAATGGTAGTGCAAACCTATGGAAGACTTGAAGCGAGCGTACAAGGAAATTTCAATTGTGACAAACTTGTTCCTGTACCTCAATTTGGAATTTGTGTGGTTAATGATTCTACCCATATGTGGCAAAGAATTAAAAATGCTGATATAATTGTTCTTGACTTTAAATTTAAGGATATTTTAAATCGGCCTGATTCAGAACTAAGAACAGATATTCCAAAAGAACTATCAACCGGATATTCCAAAGGAGTCACTTTAAATAAAAACGATATGACTATTCAGAAATGGGTTATAGTTTGGTAAAATAACGAAAATATGAAAATGAAAAAAATACTTCTTAAGTACATTACTTTACTGCTTATTTACATTGTAATTGTTCGATTTCTTCAACCATATGGTTTAAGAATTTACTTCTCAATGATTGAAAATCCAATCGACAATCCAAATACAATTCAAACCATTCAGTCATTTATGACATTGGTTACATTTATTATCAATCTGATTTTTGTAATATTTATGATTGTAGATTCAAAATCAAAAAAGTTGTTAGATTGGTTGATAATTCTGATTACGTTTTTTAGTCCAGAAACTGGAATTACTATATTTTTGGTTTGGCAGTTTTATAAACAGTGGATAAATAAATACGAAGCACAACATGGTATAGCCAACAATAGCGGGGCTTAGTGGTAGTTTCGGGTTCGCTGCTCCGCTTGGTCTTTTGTCACGGTGGAAAGTGACGAAGCCCGCAAATCCGCTACTGTGGCTATACCAGGAACGTTGCCTGCAATGCCACTAAAGCAAGTAAAAATTAGTGAACTTAAAAGATAAAGTAATGGAACATAAAAATCAAACCCGTCAGGATATAGAAAATCCTGAAACTAAGTCGAATCAATATTCGATTGAATATCTAAAAATTATAGCACCCAGGCTATTTTTTTTTAGCGTTCTGGTATTTGCAATTGTTCTTATTTTCTTTTATGCATGTGAAAAGGATGAGGAAATAATTAACGAAGAATACCCCTATGGGACTATTGTTCTGCTGAAAGAGGGAGGCCAATCACCATTATGGTCGCCTGATGGAGAAAGGATTGCTTACCTGGATGATTGGGAAAAGTTGTACGTAATGAACACTGACGGTTCGGATAATCTGCTGCTCACTTCTCAAATCGCTGAAAACTTCAAATGGTCACCATCGGGCCTGGAGCTGGCATATCATTCTTATAGAGCGGGCCCATTAGCTATTTATAAGATCGGTGTGGACGGAAATAATGAGGTCAAACTGACCGGTGCTGGGTTGAGCATTATGAGTTCTGGTTTTTCATGGTCACCCGATGGTGAGAAAATTGCTTATAGTGTAGATGGATTCGAAAAAGCCGACCTGTACATAATGAATAATGACGGCTCCGGAAATCATAAGGTAGATATTCCTATATCAGTATCCTTTCCTTTATTCACCCAGAGTGGTAGTCGGATTATGTTTAGTTCGCTGGTTGATGGTAATACTAAAAGAGCTCTGTTTCTGGTCGGAACTGATGGCAGTAATTTTCAAAGGCTCGAAATTCCTGATGTTATAGACGTGCGCAATGCTGTAATGAAAGGTGATGAATCAAAAATTTACTTTTCTGGCATTAAAACCGGTTCTAACTGGGATATTTATGAGGTTAATTCTGATGGGTCTAACCTTAAGAATTTAACAAATGGTGTGGGTAACAACAAGGAACCACATATTTCCCCTGACGGAAAATACATAGCATTCTTAAGTTACCGCAATGAGAATGATGGTGTATGGATAATGCATGCAGACGGGTCGAAACCATCCAGAATTTCAAAAGGAGCGTATATGCATTTTCCCTGTTCCTGGTCGCCTGATAGCCGAAAGCTTGTCTTTGATGATGAGGTAGACGGTGCACAGGGAATTTATGTGTTAACCTTGAAATAATTGTTCTGAATTCCAAAAATAAGACAACCAATAAAGCAATAGGCACAGCAGGTAACAAAGGCTAAAATCAAGCGGGCAGTAATTGCAAAATTTAAGGGTATTGCTTCTAATAACTTTTTTCGCAGGTTGCCAATGTCGAACTCCGAAGTGCCCGCCAGCTTTTAGCCTCAACCTTTGGCGGTCATTGTAAGTGCGACACCGTAAAATATGACAGCAAAAAGAAATGAAACAGAATTTGACACATATCACAATTGTAGTTGACGACTATGATAAAGCGATAGAGTTTTACACGAAAAAACTACATTTCACCTTAATAGAAGACACTGTACTTTCAGACACAAAACGTTGGGTTTTAGTGAGACCAAAAGGTGCAAATGAATGTTCTTTATTATTAGCCAAAGGTGCAAATGCAGAACAAAAAAGCAGAATTGGAAACCAAACAGGCGGACGTGTTTTCTTGTTCTTACATACCGACAATTTTAAAAGAGATTATCAAAACCTGATTGACAACAACATTAGAATAGTTAGAGAACCAAGTTTTGAAAACTATGGTACAGTAGCAGTTTTTGAAGATTTATATGGTAACCTTTGGGACCTAATTGAGCCAACAAAATCTGAAGAGCAGTTCTATTCGACAGGAATTTTAAAAATAAAAGACACAATAAAAATTGATTTCACAATTTCCGAACTTAAAAAACTAAGAAACGTAACGCTTTCAGAAAGTGGAAACATTTCATTTGACATTAAGCAAGTAAAAAACGACCCGACAAAAATAATTCTTTGGGAATGCTTTAAAGATGAGAAATCATTTACTGACCATTTAAGTTCAAAACACCTTCAAGAATTTATCAAACTTGACTTGGTAGAACTTGAAAATGGTTACATAGCAAAGAATATTGAATAACAACGAACCGCCAACATGCTATACCTGACAATTAGCTTCGCTGCTACTTCGTGGTGCGGGTGCAGTGCAGGTTTCGGGTTTTCTGCTTCGCGTTATCTTTCGTTTCGGGGGATAGTTTAGCAGCCCGTAATCCGCAACTGCAGGTATAGCAGGAACGTTGGCATTCATGCTGAGAAACCGCAGTGCATCAATGGAAGTTCGGTGAAAAAGTTTATTTTTGAAAGAAAAAATTGAATGGCAAAAGAATCTGAAATCATATTTTACCAAGGAGATGATGGAAATGTAAAAATTGAGGTTTTCTATCACAATGAGACATTTTGGATGACTCAAAAAAAGATAGCTGAGTTATTTGGAGTTCAGAGACCTGCGATAACAAAGCATTTGAAAAATATCTTTGAAGAAGGTGAATTAGAAGAGAATTCAGTTAGTTCCATTTTGGAACATACTGCTGATGATGGAAAAAATTACAATACAACCTTTTACAATCTTGATACCATTATTGCAGTAGGATATCGAGTAAATTCTAGCAAAGCAACAAAATTTAGAATTTGGGCAACAAAAGTTTTAAAAGAGTTTATAACAAAAGGATTCGTATTAGATGATGAACGTTTAAAACAAGGTAAACATTTCGGAAAGGATTATTTCGATGAGTTACTTGAAAGGATTCGTGAAATTCGGGCAAGTGAAAGGCGTTTTTATCAAAAAATAACTGACATTTATGCACTATCAATAGATTACGAAAATTCTGATTTATTGACAAAAGATTTCTTTGCTTCAGTTCAAAATAAACTTCATTGGGCAATAACTGGAAAAACAGCTGCCGAGATAATATACACATCAGCAGATGCTAAGAAATTGTACATGGGATTGACTAATTGGAAACATGCTCCAGCTGGGAAAATTCTAAAATCTGATGTTTCGATTGCCAAGAACTATTTGAATGAACAGCATATTAAAGAGCTCAATAGAATAGTTTCAGCATATCTTGATTTGGCTGAGAGTAGAGCTGAAAGACAAATTCCAACTACTATGCATGAATGGATTAATTTCTTACATCAGTTTTTGGAGTTATCAAGCTTCCCTATTCTCAAAGACAAAGGCAAGATTTCAGCTTTAGAGGCAAAATTAAAAGCAGAGCAAGAATATGACAAATACAGAATGATTCAAGATAAAAACTATGAATCTGATTTTGATAAAGAAATTAAAAGGTTGAAAGGGAAATAAAAAAGCACGAAATGCCAACACATGGTATAGTGCATGCGGGTTTTAGTGATTTTCGAAGGTTTGTGGCTTGTAAAAACAGTCAGTGTAAACTGATAGGAAATCGCCTCGTAATCCCGCACGACACCATACCATCAAACGTTGGCAACAAGGCAAAGACAAATCCTACGAATAAAGAATTAAATTGAATAATATGAAAAAGAATGTAATTATAGTTTTGACACTTTTAAGCATAATTAATGTTTCAGGACAGACGTTAAATAAAAATCTTGAATCAATAGTTGAAAAATATTCTTCGGATAGTTTATTAAATGGTTCAATCCTGATTGCAAAAGGAGATGAGATATTGTTTCAAGGTTCATATGGGTTTAAGAATTTTGAAAAAAAAGAAATGAACACCCTATCAACTTTATTCCCAATTGCTTCAATTACCAAGCAATTCACTTCTACAGCCATATTAAAACTACAAGAAGACAAAAAATTGTCAATTGATGATAAGATTGCTGAATACATTGAGATTCCTGAATCAATGACAAGCGTATCGATTACAAATTTAATGAATCATACGTCCGGCATACCAGATTACTGGCAAAATAACATTTATAATCAAGAAGATTCCATTTTTAAATTCTTGAACAAACAAGATAAATTACAATTTGCCCCAAATACCGAGCATCAATACTGCAATTCAGGGTATTTCTTACTTGGTGAGATAATTGAAAGTGTTACGGGTAAAAGTTATGGTGAATTCATAAATGAAAGCATATTTAAGCCCCTTGGATTGAAAAATACCTTTGTAAACAAGGGAACAAACATTGACAGGTCAATTGGATACGATGAAAGTTGGAACCGTAATGATTATTTAATGACTACAGCAGATGGTGGAATAATCTCAACAGTTGAAGACTTATATTTGTGGGACAAGGCGCTATTTGAGAATAAGTTGCTTGATATCAATAACAAAGAACTGATGTTTAAACCTTTAATCTTAAATAATGGAAATAGGGTAAACTATGGTTTTGGTTGGGATATTAACGATAGTATTGACAACATTGCATCCCATACAGGTTGGCTGGCTTCATTTGGAGCATATAATCAAATTGATTCGGAAACTGGATATTTTTTAATACTTCTTTCAAATCAAATTAGACCTGAATTAATGGATCTGATAAACGAAATTAATAAAGAACTATATCCAAAAGAATAATGCCCAGTTGCTAACATCATGTATAAAACATTGGGGTTTAGTCGGTTACTTGAAGCATTCAGCCCCGCATCGGCTTTTGTAACGGTAGACAGTGACGAAGCCCGCAATCCCCAACGTTTCAAACATGTGTCCGTTGTGCGTCAGCTTAAAAAACCGAACCGAAAGAAATAATCCTAATTTTTGTTTCTATATTTGGAAACTTTGTTTATCTTTGTAACTTTAAACATTGACAGTATTTAATGAAATATTTTGAGACAAGGTTTTTAGAAGAAGCCGACAAGTTCATTGCTGGACTTGACTCAAAAACTGTCAAGAAAATCTTTTACAATATTGACTTAGCTGAACAAACAAATGACCCGAAACTTTTAAAGAAACTTCAAAATGACATTTGGGAGTTTCGGACAAAATACGCAGGACTTCAAATCAGACTTCTCGCATTTTGGGACAAGACAGATAGTAAAGAAACTTTGGTGTTTGCAACCCACGGCTTCATAAAAAAGGTTGACAAAGTCCCAAAAAATGAAATTGACCGTGCAATAAGAATTAAAAATGAGTATTTCGACAACAAATAAAAAATAAAAATATGGCAACTAAAGAAATCAAAAGTTATTCGCTTGCCGAAATGAAGGACAAGTATATCGGCAAAGTTGGAACAGCTGACCGTGACGAATACGAATATGAACTTCGTATGGACGTTTTGGGTAAAATGATAAAGTCTGCAAGACAAGAACGACACTTGACACAAGAGGAACTTGGAAAACTTGTTGGCGTACAAAAAGCTCAAATTTCAAAACTTGAAAGCAGTGCCAATAGTGCAACAATTGACACCATTTTGAAAGTATTTAAGGCATTAAAAGCAGAGATAAATTTTAACGTTAAACTTGAAGACAACTTTGTTAAACTCGCTTGACAGAAAAGAAAGCCGAACGCACAACAGCACCTACCCAAAAGGCGGGGTTTCGTGTTCCAAAGGCAGTTTTGTGGTTAATCAAATATTAGTTTTTCAAATCAAGTTTTGTGGTAAAAGTCCCGCCCTTCGGGTAGCTGCAAACCGTTGTGCGTCATTTTAGGAGAATGTCAAAACATTGAGTTAAAAATGAAATGTAATAGGGTTTTCACTGTATTATTTGCAATATCAGTACTTACAGGTTGTGCGAGTATGAAAAAGACATATATAAAAGACAGAACCGAATTGCTTGAACGGAATAAAGACTTCAAGACTGAAATATTTACGGAAGAATTAATAAAAGATTTGCCTGAACCACTAAAAAAATATCTTCGTATATGTGGCTATATGAATACACCTGTGCCAATAAATGCGAATGTTTATTGGACTGAAAGTTGGCTTAAAATGTCTCCAGAAAAAGACTGGGGTAAACTAAGTACTACACAGTTTAATTCCGTAAAACCCATTGGAAGAGTAGCATTAATGAAGTTTTCGTCTATGCCGGTTGCTGCACGTGACCTTTACCGAGATGGCTACGGAGAAATGAATGGAAAACTCTTTAATTTAATAAAAGTTGTTTTTGATAACAGCAAAGAAACAGCGCAATCAGCTTTGATTACAACCTTTTGTGAATTTATGTTTATACCCGGCTACCTCTTACTTGATAATGTTAAATGGGAGCAGATAGACGAGTATTCAGTGCGAGGCACACTTACCGATAGCGGAATTGAAGTATCAGGATTTTTTTACTTTGATCAAGAAGGATTGTTTACTCGCTTTGAAACAAATGACCGATACTACTCAACAGGAAAACACACTTATAAGAAAGTGAAATTTTCGGCTATCGTGGAAAGTTATAAAATGCAAGGGAATATTAAAATAAATGAGAAAGTGAAAATTGTTTGGCACTTACCCGAAGTCGATTTTGAATATTATAAAGGAATAGTAGACAGAATAGAATTCAATGTATTTGAATGAAATAAAAAACGAACGCACAACTTGGTATAGCCAATCCCGCAGCTGCGGGACTGCTACTTCGTGGTGCGGGGTAAAGCGGTAGTTTGGTCCCGCACAGCCTGTCCCGTCTATATGGGCTGCGGGACTGCTCCGCGTGGGTCTCGCCTAAGGCGAGATAGCGGTGGATCCCACACCTGCGGAACAGCCCATGCTGGTTGCTGGCATAAACCAGTTTTTTTATAGCGACTTTTCTGATTTCTCCAATTTGGAAACATTGGCTAACAGCAACAAAACATTGGCTTTATTTTGCACCTCATACAGCAAGATAACATTATCATTCAAGCCTTTTAGCGAAAAATGATAAACGAATCTCGCAACAAACTATACCCTTTGCTGGTTTAGTGCTTGAGGGATTACAAATAATTAGGTAATTACTAAAACTAAATACTATGAACAAATTTTTTAAGTACGCTCATCTGATGTTGATGTTCAGCATTATGATTTTCTTTGTTGGCTGCGATGATAAAGGACAGCTTCTGGAAGTTACCGCTGGCTTCTCCTATACTTTTAACCAAGAGACCGGAACAGCAACATTTATAAATACTTCGACTAACGCCAAAATATATTTGTGGGAATTTGGGGATGGTAAAACCAGCACCGAAATTAATCCTGTAAACACCTATGTACCGGGCACATATTTCGTAAGCTTGACAGCGTCAAATAATGCGGGAGCAACTGATGTTTTTACAGATACGATGTTCTACGGGGGGTTAGCCACTAATGGAAACTTTGAAACAGGCACAACCGAAGGTTGGTTGTTATTTCAAAATGGGGGCACTGCAACATTAGATAATACTACCAGTAATGGAGGTAAATGGTCGGGCAAACTTGTTACTGGAGGAATCAGCAATCCTGCCTTTAAACAGGAACGGATAGGCGCTGATGTGGTGAAAGCAGGCGATGTTGTTCAAATTAAGTTTGACTATAAAGGCGCTATTATTCCGGAAGGTGGAATCTTTAATGTATTATTATTTGGTGAGGGCGCTTCTGGGGCATCATTTACTCATGTTTTTAGTCCGGCACCAGTGCCCGGTAGCGGTTGGGCAACATTTACAGGGATATTTACCATAGCAGCCGGAACCGATGTCTCTGAAGGTATTTCGTTTTTGATAGAGGCTGTTTGCGGAGGCGCTCCTGGCTGCAATGTTACAGTAAATATTGACAATGTTACTGTTGCACTTAATCCTTAATCAGTAGGCTCAAGGAATGTTGAACTAAAAACAGGTCGAATCTCAAAAAAGGTCGTTGATAACTGCAGGCTTCCTGTAAACTCCCCCGAAAAAATCGGACATTATAAAAGCAGACATCTTTTATAATTTCAAACTGCATGAAAAAGGCAGCCCTTTCCTGGCTGCCTTTTTTTTATATCATAGCTAAAGGGTTAGATGTTAAGCGCTCCTGGCTTATCCTAACCTGTATTCATCCGACACGCCAACATGGTATAGCCAATCTCGCCTGAGGCGAGACGGGGTAAAGTGGTAGTTTTGTCTCGCCTTTGGCGAGACTGCTCCATGTGGGTCATGCCTATGGAGAGACCGCGGGGGATCTCCCTCAAATCAATTTTAACTTTTGAGACTTAATCAATTAGCATGACATAAATTAATTCATGAAATTTCATATTAGTTTTTTTGTAATTTTAAACATCTGAACAGTTAACTAAGATGAGTAAAAAAGGAATTACAGATGGATGTTACCTGCACATATAATCATTCTCTGATAACGATTTTACTGCCTCACCGCTTACCATTTTTAATGGTAGACACGATTAATTCTTATAAAGGCGGAAAAAGTCCTACTTTACTTGCCAATTATGCAATTAACGACAGGGGGCCATTACACCCCGCCGATGAAGCGGACGATCATTGGCCATCAATGTACGTTATTGAGGGATTAGGGCAATGCTGTAATCTAATGATCGTTATTTCGGCTTTGGAAAAAAGATTGGTGGAAGCAGGTTTGAAATTCAATTCTATTTGTGAGGTGCTGAGAAGACTTATGAATGACGAACCCGATGAAATTACAAGCATCTTGAAAAGTGCTCTGAATCAGCGCTTGCTGGAACCTTATTCAAGTGTTGGATTTGTGGGATCTGCGGAGATGGAAATTACCGGATACGCCAGGCAAGGGCAGTTAATTTTATATGAAACTCAGTTGAACCAGGTGTTTGGATCACTTTTTTATTCAACTGTCAGGGCGTACACAAATAACAATCTCATTGCTCATGGAAAAATGGTTAGTGCAACCAGAAAGAATTAAGCGCCTAACTCTTAACGAGTTTACCAGAAGGTTGAATGTTCTGAAATCAATGAAAATCTTCTTTTAATGCCTTGAAAATCTGTCAGTGTAACCTTAAAGAAACCAGAAAATGAAGAGAAGAGAATTTATCAAGTCCGGCTTGGTAATGACCGCGATTGCCAGTTCTACTGGTCCATCAGCTTTCGGTGAAATTTTTATTCCAACGGAAGAGAATGTAAACCAGGCTGATATGGAGAGGTTTATTAAAGAATTGGACACCAGCCTGGAGCGTATCTCCCATTCAGGGGGGGATTATCTAAAAAGTCTTATTCCCCAGACTCCAAGTGAAAGCGAACAAAAAATTTTCAGATCAAGCTTGCGAAGCCTGATGCTTATAGGAAGTTTTGGCGAACTACCCATTAAAGGGCAGGTACATCCCTTGATGCAACAACGCATGCTATACTCTGCTCCTGAGGTAGATTTTTCCGTCTATAATTCCTTCGACATTTTGAAGAATCTGTCAAACGAATCAATGGAAGAGATAAGATCGGCACTTACTGATGACCCCGAGTTGGGTGGCCGAATCCTGGACACCCTCGATCTTGAGGCAAGATCCATTGGGGTTCCCTTCGCCCGAAGAAGACAAATGAAGGTAATGGGTAAGCGGATTATCAGGCGATTGAGACACTCACCGGAGCTGCTTGTCGATGAGTATGTGAAAAAAACTGAAAAACTCTTTTTTGCAAGCAATTCTGATGAGGCATTTGAAAGATTATTTAAAATGCAAGTTGGAGAAGAAAGATATTCAGCCTATTCTAAAGAAGCAGAAAGTGCAGCACTCCAATGGAAAAATTCGAAAATTCCTGATATACCCATAGGATACGGTTTAATGATAAGTGAACACGGTGACAATCAACACACGGCCGAAACAAATGATCCTAAACCCTCTAAAGGATTGAGGTTATTAGGAATTGGTGCAATTTTAACGGCAGTTGGCTGGCTGACTATGGCCATTGCACCGAATTGGTTTGGTCTTATCTTCGGGATTACAATAGGGCCTATTTTAATAATGATCGCTTTATTAATAATGATTATTAGCAGTGCTAAAAAGCAATGAAAGCCAGGCCGTGAGAGTAGTTGTTACAGGAATGGGAATTCAATGTTCTCTGGGCAGTTCGATAAAGGAACTTTGGCATGGTATCGAACAAGGCCATTGCGGCATCCGTCCGATTATGAGGTTTGATGTGAGTCCCTTTGAACCTAAATTGGGTGGCATGATACCCGAAGGAGACAAGTTTGAATCTGATGAAGAACGATTATTTTCATATGCCAGAACAGCTGCAAAAGAAGCATTAAACAATGCAGCTTTAACTGATAAAAGCACCGTTTCATTGGTGCTTGGGACTTCTAATGGCGTAAGGGGCAGGAAAATTAATGATATAAGTTATCAACTTGCCAAAGAGTTAAATCTCGGAGGTTTGGTAATTACCGTTTCTACTGCATGTACTTCCTCCGCACATGCCATCGGTTTGGCTGCCGACCTGCTTCGAAGGGGTACGGCTAATGTTGTGATTGCAGGCGGAGTGGATATTCTGACGCTCGATGTTTTTGCAGGCTTTTACTGTCTTGGCCTGCTGTCAAAAAC
>JAWOHT010000023.1:0-3671 GCA_046485045.1 Bacteroidales bacterium | reverse complement strand
AATATTGAATTATCTGCTAACCAGTTAAATGAAAAGAAATTGAAAGTGATTCGGGAAATACCCGTCAATATTCATGTTTATGCCGATAAAAATATGATCAACACCGTTCTCAGGAACTTATTGACAAATGCCATAAAATTCAGCCAAAACGGTGATATCCGCATAACTGTTGCTAAATCTGATAATTTGGTAGTATGCAGAATTTCTGACTCTGGTGTCGGGATAACGGAATCAAGACTTAAGACAATTTTTGAAATTGACAATTCGAAATCTACCGAAGGCACAAAGGGAGAATCGGGTACAGGCCTGGGATTAATTATCTGTAAAGAATTCGTTGAAAAAAACAGGGGGAAAATATCTGTTGAAAGTGAAGAAGGCAAAGGTTCAACTTTTTCATTTACCATTCCAATAATATTGTAACTATTCTATTTTTGATCAGAATACATGTTTTTCCAACCAATTTGTTGTATCTAAAGGGCATCTATCCACAAATCCAAATAAGTGTTCGACCCTTGCTCGTGTTCTGGATTTATCTTTGTTGTTGGCTTTCTGTTCTATCTTTCAATGAGCACTAAAATTAGAAGTATTTGTATCAAATTAGAAAAAAAAATCGTAAATTCAAGCATAAGTTGAATGAATCAAATTGAATAGATTTTAAAATGAGCAGGGTAAATTTGAAGATTTTGCTTTTTTGTGTTGTTTCTTTTCAGGTATGCAATCTATTAGGGCAATTCAGTAACCGGATACATGAACAATTAAGGTTTAAAAAATTTACCATAGAGAATGGATTGGCAAACGACCGTGTGATAGGTATTACACAGGACAACTATGGTTTTATGTGGTTTGGTACCCTGAAGGGGGTCTCTAAGTACGATGGATATGAATTTAAAAGTTATTTGCGCTATTATACGGATGAAAATGACAGTATAGGTTCTTTAATTACCGGGATATACCAGGCAAAATGCGACACCAACGGGACCGTATGGATGGCAGGGCTGTTTGGAATTTGCTATTTCGATCGGGTATTGGATAAATTCATCCGGTTTGCACCTGCTGAACTTGATGCTGAAATAACCATAAGCAGGGACATAACAGAAGATCATTCAGGAAATATTTATTTTGCTACAATTGCCGGGATAATAAAACACAATATTTATACAAAAGAGAATGTATTTTACATTCAAGACGACAAAAATCCCAATTCGATACCAGTCGGACTTATTCATAATATTTTTTACGATAGCAGGGGTTTACTCTGGATTACTGTAATGGAGAATGGCGCAGGGTATTTAGATCAGAAAACAGGAATCATAAAATGGTATATGGCTGATGGCACACCCGGTTCGCTTGGTGAAAACTTATCTCAACGGATTTATGAAGACTCCAAAAATAATATATGGATTGGACATGATAATCAGGGCGCCTCAAAATTTGATTTTAAAACAAATACATTCAGGGTATATATTCCTGACAGAACTCTTAAGAACTCAGGAACGGTTAGGGGCTTGGTTGAAGACAGTCAGGGAACGTTTTGGTTTGGCACTATGGAAGGGTTATATATTTTTAACCCTGAAAGCGAAACTTTTTACCGGTATGCGCACACTACTCATCCCATCTCGCAATTGAGCCATAATTCGATTTTAAACATGTTTATTGACGACCACGATGGTATGTGGCTGGGCACGCGTGCCGGTGGTGTAAATTATACAAATCTTTACACTTCGGGGTTTGTAAATTACGAGTTCAGCATATTTGACAGCGAATACTACCTGAACAATAATAATGTATATGGATTTGCTTTTGATAACGAAGATAATATATGGGTGGCAACTGAAAGTGGAGGGGTAAACTATTTAGACCGGGAAACAGGTAAATTTACCTATTATATGTATGATCCGGACCATGTAAATTCCCCCAGATCCAATAATATTAAAACCATTTATATTGATAATGATGAAAAGATATATATCGGCACATACAGGGGTGGAATTAGTATTCTCGATAAAAAAACCGGAACGTATGAACACCTGCTATTTCCACAGGATATTGAGGATCATATAGTCTATAATATAACCCCTGACGTGGCAGATAAGAATATTCTTTGGATTGGGGCATTGTACAATACATACCTGTTTAATAAGAAAGAGTTAAAGTTAACATTACTTAATGAGTCAACACCTGGTTTTGTGAATCCAAAAACTCTCCCCAGAATATATTCAATATGCCACACCGGCGACAACAAAATGATCTTTGGTTCCTACATACTAACGATTCTAGACAGAGCCAATAATGAGTTTACATACATTGATAAGGTTGGTAATATAGAAATCAATTCAGTAAATTTTGTTTTAATTGATAAAAACGGATTTCTATGGGCTTCTATCAACTTAGATTTTATTGTTAAATACGACCTTCTTAAAAACGAGTTTGAGATTTTTAATGAAGAAGACGGCTTGCCCGACCTTGAGTTTATTCAAGCACAAGAAGACATCATGGGCAATTTATGGGTAAGCACCAACAGGGGAATAATTAAACTGGAAAATATTATAAATTCTTCAGATGATTTTAAGATTGCTCAATACGACAATTCAGATAACCTGCAAGGCCTGGAATTTTTGTACGGTTCAAGCGCCAAAAGCAGATCAGGAGAATTGTGGTTCGGAGGGACTAACGGATTTAACTCTTTCAGGCCGGAAAATGTCAAGCCAAACCCTTATGTACCAAATGTAATTGTCACGAAATTTTCGGTATTAGGTAAAGAGGTAAATGTTGGAGAAGAGGTTTTTGGAAAAGTTCTGTTAACAAAACCTATCATGGAAACAAAACAGATAAGGATACATCATAAAATTAAGATGTTTGCCTTCGATTTTACCGGTTTTCATTTTGTAGCTCCCGAAAACAATAAATTCAAATATATCCTGGAAGGATATGATAAAGAATGGCATTATACCAGCGCCTCAATCAGAAAGGCAACTTATTCAAATCTTCCCGGTGGTAAGTATACATTTAAGGTGGATGGTTCTAATAATAACGGTATATTCTCTGGTAAACCGTTTGAGCTTGCAATAAAAGTGGTACCTCCCTTCTGGCATACTATATGGTTCAGAATTTTATTCATATTGTTAATAATAATATTGTTATCAGGAATATATTTTTACAGGATTATCAGCCTTAACAGACAAAAAATCTATCTCGAATCATTGGTAAAGAAAAGAACCAGTGAAATTGAAGATAAAAACAAACAACTGCTTGAGCAGACCTACCTGCTCAATGAGACCAATACTCTGCTTGAAGAAAGACAACAGTTTATCGAAGAACAATCGGAGGAGTTGCGCACACAGGCCGAGGAGCTGAACGATAAAAACCAGAACCTGCGGACATTGAACATGACAAAGGACAAATTCTTTTCGATAATAGCACACGACCTCAAAAACCCTTTTAATGCCGTATTGGGGTTTGCCGAACTGCTAAGCATAAAATATGAAGCCCTGCCCGATGCAAAAAGAAAACAGTATGTTGACCTGATTTCTGATTCGGTAAAAAAGATTTACAAATTGCTTGAAAACCTGTTGCAATGGGCAAGGTCGCAGACAGGCAACATCCCCTATAAACCCGAAAACTTTTTGCTGGGCGAAGTGATCAATAACAATATTGAATTATCTGCTAACCAG
>JAWOHT010000159.1:0-5825 GCA_046485045.1 Bacteroidales bacterium | reverse complement strand
ATGTTTGAATTCTTTGCGTTCGCTTACACCAAAAACGCGGTTAAGTGAATCGGCAAGTTTTTTTATTTCGTCAAATTGTTTCAGCGCAGCTTCTTCCCCGATCCTGATAAGCTCTTTTGCATTTGAAAAATTCATAGCATTGGACTCTTTAAATTCAGGTTCGATCAATATATTGCACAACTCTTTTTTATTTTCATTTTCATTTTTTTGGGTTGAAAGAATATAGAGTGATTGTTCAATAACCGAATATAAAGAATTTATCTCCTCTTTTTTAAAAGCCTTGAATCCGCAATCTACACCAATAATAATATCTGCTCCCATCTCTTTTACTTCCTTAACGGGAAAATTATTTACCATTCCACCATCAACAAGCAGATTTCCATCAATCTCCACAGGTGTAAATATTGTCGGAATGGCCATGCTTGCCCTGAGTGCATCAGGAAGGTAACCGCTGTTGAGCACCACTTGTCTGCCTTTCACAATGTCTGTTGCTATACATAAAAAAGGTACAGGCAGTTTGCTGAAATCAGAAACGTTATGGTATGGCCAGATTAGCCCCGACAGCAGTAAAGATACGTTCTGCCCCGAAATCAACCCGCCCGGGAGTTTTATGCGAAATCCATCTGCTGGCAGGGATAAAAAGTATTTTTTTGTCTCTTTTTTTTCTTCAATTGAAATACTGTTCAACAACACATCTTCGCTGAGCAGGTAGTTCCAGTTCTGGTATAAGGCAATATTCTCAAGCTCCCCGGCATTATAACCCAGGGCATACAGGCCGCCCACGATGCTCCCCATGCTTGTCCCGCCAATGAAATCAACCTGAATACCTGCCTGTTCGAGTACTTTCAGCACTCCTATATGTGCAATGCCTTTGGCAGCCCCTCCACTCAGAACAAGTCCAATTTTCGGCCTTTCTGTCTGGCCGTAAAACTTTATGGTACCGAAATGTGTTATTAATACAATTAATATGATGGTTCTCGAAAACATAATACTAAAACCTGAATGAAAATTACCTCAGAAATATAAAAATATTGCATTATCTTTTACCTGAATATGAAATAAAAAACTTTGGATTAAAATTAATGAATTTTAAAAAATTAATGATTATCAAATTATAAAAATATGGATTACGATGTTCTTATTATCGGGAGCGGCCCTGGCGGGTATGTTGCAGCAATAAGGGCTGCGCAGCTTGGATTAAAAACCGTTGTTGTAGAAAAAGCCGAGTTGGGGGGTATTTGCCTCAACTGGGGATGCATACCTACAAAATCGCTTTTAAAAAGCGCCCAGGTTTTTGAAAGTATTATCAATGCAAAAGAATTTGGAATTACCATAAAAGGGGAGGCCCGGCCCGATTTGCCTGCCATGGTTAAAAGAAGCAGAGAAATTGCATCTGGTATGAGCAAAGGGGTACAATACCTTTTCAAAAAAAATAAAATTGAAGTGGTGCAGGGATCAGGAAAACTCATTGATAACAAGAGCGTGGAGGTTACAGGAGCCGATGGAAAAAAGACCAATATACGTGCTAAACATATTGTGCTTGCCACAGGGGCAAGGTCAAAAGAACTTCCCAACCTTAAACAAGACGGAAAAAAAATCATAGGGTACCGTGATGCACTGAGCCTTTCAAAACTTCCCGAAAGCATGGTTATTGTAGGTTCAGGGGCAATCGGAAGTGAATTTGCATATTTTTACAATACACTTGGGGTCAAGGTAACACTCGTGGAATTTATGCCTTCTGTTGTGCCTCTCGAAGACGAAGAGGTTTCAAAGCAACTTGAACGTTCGTTTAAAAAGGCAGGTATGAACGTAATGACAGAGTCATCAGTCGAATCGGCAGATACCAAAGGCGCTAAATGTAAGGTTAAAATAAAAACGAAAAAAGGGGAAGAAACAGTTGAAGCAGATATTGTGCTCTCGGCTGTTGGCATTGCTCCAAATATCGAGAATCTTGGTCTTGAGAAGCCGGGCATAGAAACAGACAAGGGGAAAATAAAGGTAAACAGTTATTATATGACAAATGTTGATGGCATATATGCCATTGGCGATATTATTGATACCCCTGCACTTGCACATGTGGCATCTGCCGAAGGTATAACATGTATAGAAAAAATTGCCGGTAAAAACCCTCAGCCAATTGATTACAAAAATATTCCCGGATGTACATATACCTCTCCTGAAATTGCTTCTACCGGGTATTCAGAAAAAAAAGCCAAAGAAGCAGGCTATGAGATCAAAGTGGGCAAATTTCCCCTAACAGCATCCGGTAAAGCCAGCGCTGCCGGACATAAGGAAGGGTTTGTCAAACTTATTTTCGATGCGAAATACGGTGAATTACTCGGTGCGCATTTAATAGGCTACAATGTAACCGAAATGATTGGTGAAATTGTTGTAGCCAGAAACCTTGAAACCACCGGACATGAGATCATTAAATCTATTCATCCGCATCCAACCATTTCAGAATCAATTATGGAGGCTGCGGCTGCGGCATATGGTGAGGTGATACATATTTAAAACCATATCATGATTTAAAATATCCCAAATTTAAAGGTAAGATTGAATGAGGGGGCAGACAAATCTTTATCTGAAAAACGTTCAAGTTCAGACTTAAAGATAAAACGGTATCCTGCTCCCATTCCAATTTTTATGGTCTTGGTGACATTTAATTCAAGGTTTATGGCAGGCTCCAGAACAAAGAACACGCCACCTTCAACAAGCCTTTCATCGGTAATGCCTGCAGCGTTGGGCTCTTTCTTCTCCAAAAGCAAAATTCCGCCTCCCCCCACTACCGTTGGAAACGATAGTTGTATTGGAGAGTTAAAGGAGGTATTGTAGTCAAAATATAATCCTCCATATCCCATTACCTGATTAAGCCAGGTCATATAGCCTTCAGAACCAGGCGCCTCTGCAAGGGCTTCGGTGAGGAATGCTCCGGCAGATAACCCCAGGGTAAAACGGTGGTCGTATAATATTCCGCCTTTCAAACCCCCATACACCGTTCCCACATCAAATAACCATGAGTATTTTGCTTCGGGAGCTATAAAAACTGACCACTCAATCTCTTTATCTTCCCCAATCAGGTACTTTTGCCCGGTTTGTGAAAAACCCGTAATGTAATAGGCAGTGAACAGAAAAATTATAAGATTCTTTAGCATTGGATTTTATTCATAAAATTAAGTACCAAAACTAATCATCCTTACTCAAACCAATTAAATATTTTGATAAGACCGGTGCATTATTTGACCAAATGAAACAGGCATAACAGAGATTGATTATATAGTTGTTTAGCCCGGAATTATTCGTTGATAATCAACGAAATATTAACAAAACAAAAAAAAGTTTAGTTTTTTATCACATTGATTTATAGTTATTTATAATAGTTGCACGAAAAAATGACCCTGATTGTTAAAAGATTATTTTTTGTCAAGTACTAAAATATTTTACTTTTAACAGGTTCGATTTAAACAACAACAGACCTTATGGAGGTTAAGGACTTGAAACTAATTAATTAACATTTTCGTAGAACCAAAGAAAAACGATTAATATGAAAACCTATTTTTTAATCCTGTCATTGAATCTTTTTGTTACAGGTATATTCTCCCAGATAATTACTTTTGATCACAAAGTAGAATACACTTCTAAATCAGCCAATGACATAAAGGCCCGAATTACTGTTACCATTCAAAAGGGAGAGCCCGATTTTACCTTCGTGCTGCATAAAGGTGATTTCAGGGGGGAGGTTTTTAAAAAATCTGAAGCTACATCAGAAAAAAGTTATGTATTTGAGAATATTCCCGAAGGCAAATACTTTTTAAAAATTGAAGATTATAAGAAAAGACCTGCCGGGATCACCATAAACATAAACCAAGATGAAGCCGCAAAGCAATAGTTACAACATAATGAAAGCTGGAATGAAAAATCCATTACACAAAATCCTTACCGGTATATTGTTTTTACTAATAGCTGCCGGTGTTAATGCCCAGTCTGTAGATTTTAGTCATAGCAATGTCACCTGTTACGGGGGGAACGATGGATCAATTACTATTGAACTTGACGGGGGTTCGTCTCAATACATGTACCATATTTATAAAACATTCCAGACCACGGTTAGTGACTCATTCGGACCAACAACCAATTTAATCCATACTTTTTCTGGTCTTGACAGCGATTGGTACACTGTATATGTGATTGATTTTGTTACAGATAATATACTTGGATTTAATACTTTACAAGTCACTCAGCCTAACCAGTTAACCGGAACAGTATCATCCACAAATATTGTTTGTAACGGTGCAAATAACGGTACAATTTCAATTACAAATCCGCAAGGCGGACATGGAAATTTTGAATACAGGATTACAGGTTACGGATGGCAATCATCAGGCAGTTTTACCGGACTTACGGCCGGGACCTATGTGGTTGAAATCAGGGATACTGATTATCCTGCATGTATAAGGATTCTTGACGCTTCAAGGACCATAACCGAATTAACGGTAATGACCGCAACTGTTAGTTCAACCAATGCTACCTGTTTTAATGCAAATAACGGTACAATTACCATCAGCAGTCCTTCGGGAGGTACAGGAAGTTATCAATATACAATCAATGGAGGCGGAAGCTGGCAATCAACAACAAATTATACAAATCTTAATCCGGGCAATTATGATGTCTGGATGCGGGATGTTACCCATACATCATGTGTAGTTGTACTTCAGGATGACCTGGCAATTTCCCAGCCGGCAGCGCTAAGCGGAGGTACCATATCGGTTGAAATACCTCTTACCTGCTACGAAAGTTATGACGGTACAATAAGGGCCAATCCCACAGGAGGTACCGGCCCATATACTTATACCTGGTATTTTGATAATCCTATACCACCAACCAGTTATGTAAATACTGGTGTTACCACAAGAGATTATACTGTTGCGGGACGAGGCGGTTATTATGTAAGGGTAAACGATGCAAACAATTGCGGGCCGACAAACAGTACTACCCTGCAATTAATTGAATATGTAAATCCCAATGTACCTTTACCACTTGTTGTTTCAGCAACCTCAACCCCGGCATGTAACGGTGAAAGCAATGGCTCAGTTACCATTTCAGGTTCAGGAGGATGGACCCCTTATGATTTTTTTATTATAAATGCATCATCTGATACCACCGGACCCCAGGGAACTAACCTGTTTGGTAGTTTACCTGCAGGTACCTACGAACCGTGGATTAGTGATGATAAAGGATGTGCCAAAAAAGGAACAGATATTACTGTTGCAGTTACAACACCTCCTACAGCCAATGCAGGCAGCGATGGCCAGAGCTGCGTAAATACAGCTTATACGGTTAGCGGCGCTGCGGCCACCAACTATTCATCGGTTTTATGGACGATAGTAACCGGAGGCGGTTCTCTCACCAATGCCAATACACTTGCACCAACTTATACCCCTGTTGCAGCCGATGCCGGTAATACGGTCACGTTAAGGCTCACAGCCAGCGGCAACTCCCCATGTGCATCGGTAAGCGATAACATGGACATTGATGTGATAGCAGCCCCCACGGCCAATGCAGGCAGCAACGGTCAGACATGCGTAAACACAGCCTATACGGTTAGCGGCGCTGCTGCCACCAACTACTCTTCGGTATTATGGATAGTGGTAACCGGTGGCGGTTCACTTACAAATGCCGGTACACTTACACCAACTTACACGCCCGTTGCAGCCGATGCGGGTACAACGGTAACATTAAGGCTCACGGCCAATGGAAATGCACCATGTGCCTCTGCCAGCGATGATATGAACATACAGGTAGTGGCCGCCCCTACAGCCAATGCA
>JAWOHT010000020.1:0-29239 GCA_046485045.1 Bacteroidales bacterium | reverse complement strand
AATATTGAATTATCTGCTAACCAGTTAAATGAAAAGAAATTGAAAGTGATTCGGGAAATACCCGTCAATATTCATGTTTATGCCGATAAAAATATGATCAACACCGTTCTCAGGAACTTATTGACAAATGCCATAAAATTCAGCCAAAACGGTGATATCCGCATAACTGTTGCTAAATCTGATAATTTGGTTGAATGCAGGATATCTGATTACGGGGTAGGTATACCCAAATCGAGGCTTAAGACAATTTTTGAAATTGACAATTCGAAATCTACCGAAGGCACAAAGGGAGAATCGGGTACAGGCCTGGGATTAATTATCTGTAAAGAATTTATTGAAAAAAATGGGGGAAAAATCTTTGTCGAAAGCCAGGAAAACAAAGGTTCAACCTTTATATTCTCAATTCCTTCAGGTAAGTAGTCACGGCATATAGCAGACAGCCTTACTTTGTTTCGCGAATGAGATAGACCATCTTATTGTTTATCAATAACATAAAGCCTTTCATCAAGAAAAATCGGTTTTATTTATTATTGTACTGATCTATTGTTAATTTTACCCCTTTATTTTTTCAACCATGAACTACGAACACATTTGTAAAAGTACTATTGACATTGCAACCAGGGCAGGCCAGTATATTCATTCAAAGCTTGGAAATCTTATCGTTAAGGATGTTGAGTCAAAAGGCAATAATAATTTCGTCACCGAAGTAGATAAAGCTGCTGAAAAACAGATAGTAGAGGCATTGCAAGAACTTCTGCCCGAATCGGGATTTATTGCCGAAGAAGGAACAAGTACCAAAAAAGGTGACCAATTTAACTGGATTATAGACCCGCTTGACGGGACCACTAATTTTATACACGGAACACCCCCTGTGGCAGTAAGCATAGCGCTTATTGAGAATGATGAAATAGTGGTCGGTGTGGTGTATGAAATTTTTCTCAGGGAGTGTTTTTATGCCTGGAAAGGAAGCCCTGCCTATCTTAACGGCGAAGAAATACATGTTTCAAATGCCGGTAAATTAAGCGATTCACTAATTGCAACCGGGTTTCCGTATCACAATTTTAACAGGCTGAAACCCTTTATGCAGTCGTTGGAGTATTTTTTCAATTATTCGCATGGCGTAAGACGCCTGGGTTCAGCCGCAACCGATCTGGCTTATGTTGCCTGCGGCCGTTATGAAGCTTTTTATGAATATAACCTCAACCCGTGGGACCTCGCGGCCGGAACATTTTTAATACAGCAGGCTGGTGGCAGGTCATCAGATTTTAAAGGAGGCAACAATTACCTTTTCGGAAAAGAGCTGGTATCGGCCAACGCCAAAGTGTTTGATGAACTCCTGGAAAAAGTCGGCGGGTTTATGAATATATAAAAATCGCTTATCTTCGAAAAAGTTTCCCTTATAACATGAACCGTTTATTATTTAATGTATACAATCTCCCCTTATGGCTGTTGACCCTTCTGCCGCTGAATGTATTGTATTTATTATCTGATTTCTTCTTTGTAATCATCTATCTTGCGGGCTATAGAAAAAAAGTGGTGATGACCAACCTACAGAACTCATTTCCTGAAAAACCTCAAAGTGAACTTAAGAAGATTGCCCGCAGGTTTTACAGACATTTCTGTGATAGTTTTATAGAAAGTATTTATGCGCTTCATATATCTGAGAATGAGATCAGTAAAAGGTTTCATTACAAAAATGCAGAGATACTTAACAGGTATTATAAAGAAAACAAAAGTGTTATTTTAGTATTCGGCCACTATGCCAACTGGGAATGGCTTAATGGCATGCCACTTTTTGTGAAACATCAGGTTACTGCACTTTACCATCCGCTTACCAACAGGTTTTTCGATGAACTTTTTAAAGAAATCAGGTGTAAGTTTGGCGTGAAGCTTATATCTATGAAATCTGCATATAAAGAAATGCTATCTGATGCACAAAAAGGTATAGTTACGGCAACCTATTTTCTTACCGACCAGCGGCCGGTTTGGAGCAGCATTCGCTACTGGACCACTTTTCTCAACCAGGAAACCCCGGTACTAACAGGTAGCGAAGTAATTGCAGCGAAACTTAATCAGCCTGTTATATACCTCAACATAAGAAAAATCAGAAGAGGTTATTATGAAGCAGCATTTGAAATAATATCTGAAAATCCTGGTCAGGCGAAAGAATTTGAGATAACAGAACAACACACGCGCAAACTCGAAGAATCAATTAAACAAAACCCCGAATACTGGTTATGGTCGCACAAGCGTTGGAAACACAAACGCGAAGAGATCGAAAAAAGGTTAAAGAAGAATCATGTTAAAAACAGCAATCGTAATACTCAACTGGAACGGTAAAAAATTCTTAGAAAGGTTTCTGCCTTCGGTTATCAGCAATTCAAACGGGAATGGTTTTGCCGTTTACATCGCAG
Organism: Bacteroidales bacterium; assembly: GCA_046485045.1. Classification (GTDB taxonomy): domain Bacteria; phylum Bacteroidota; class Bacteroidia; order Bacteroidales; family UBA10428; genus JAFGPL01. The sequence continues at coordinate 26,825 of JAWOHT010000020.1, read as the reverse complement.
ATAATGGTTCCACCGATGAATCACTGCCCTGGCTCGAAGAAAATTATCCATTGGTAAGACTTATCAGGTTAGACAAAAATTACGGTTATGCACAGGGTTATTCACTGGCATTGCAACAAATTGAAGCCGAATACTTCGTGCTTTTAAATTCCGATGTAGAGGTAACCCCACACTGGGTATCCCCGATAATAGAATTGATGGACAATGACAAAAGCATCGCGGCATGTATGCCTAAAATAAAATCTTTTCAGAATAACGAGTTGTTTGAATATGCCGGTGCTGCAGGGGGATTTATCGACAGGTACGGCTATCCGTTTTGCCGGGGCAGAATATTGAATGTAATTGAGAAAGATCAGGGGCAGTACAACGATATTACTGAAATATTCTGGGCATCAGGCGCATGCATGTTTTTAAGGGCGTCTTTATATTTCGAAGCAGGCGGTCTCGATGCCGGTTTTTTTGCACATATGGAAGAAATAGACCTTTGCTGGCGAATGAAAAGATTGGGTTACAAAGTTATGTATTCACCCGAAGTTACTGTGTACCATGTGGGCGGAGGAACACTGCCCAACAACACACCGCATAAAATCTACCTGAACTATAGGAACAACCTCTACCTCCTTTACAAAAACCTCGCTTCGGAAAAACTATTTACAACCTTGTTCATGAGGATGATTCTCGATGGTATTTCATCGTGCCTTTATATCATGCAGGGAAAGTTCTCTTTTTTCTGGTCGGTACTGAGGGCCCATGCTGCTTTTTATCTTAGCATCAGGGAACTCTGTAAAAAAAGAAAAATATTTAATAAGAATGAAAAAATACGCAACCCCTCAGGTATTTTTCGAAAAAGTATCCTGTATCGCTTTTTTATAAAAAATGAACGCTATTTTCATCAGTTTGAAAGTAAAGATTTATAGAACTCCTATTATTTATTAAAATAAGGCTACGCTATATAAAATGCTAAAATGGGGCCTGATTTAAAACAGAACCCGAAAATTTTCGTTATAAATATTATCTGTAAAACCATTGCATTTAAAGATTCTATCAATTTTTGAAGTAATGTTGTAACTTCAAATCATGAAAGAAAGCCATAACTTTAATATTATCCTGTACCTTTTGCCAATTGCAATTCTATTGTTCTCCAACAGTAATTATAACCTTTGTGGCGCCACAGAAACTCCTCAGCATTTTATTATCAAGCATATAGAAATTAAAGGCAACAGGGTGACCAGAAACAATGTTGTGCTGCGCGAACTAACTTTTAAAGTGAATGATACTATAGGTAAAAACGAACTTGAAAAAATGTTTGTTCATAGCCGCGAAAACATCTTAAAAACTTCGCTCTTTAACTATGTAAATTTCGATACCCTTACCGAAACGCCCAATCTGATGCAGATTATTGTAATACTTGAGGAGAGATGGTACATCTGGCCGGAATTTCATTTTAACCATGCAGACAGAAACCTGAGCGCATGGTGGGAAAACCGTGACTTAGGCAAGATAAATTACGGATTGGGAATTACCCACTACAATTTCAGGGGTCGCCGGGAAAAGCTTTCTGTTAAAGGCATTACAGGTTTCACTACGCAATTTGGCATAACATACGAAAACATTTATATTGACAGGCAGAAGAAACACTCACTGAATTTTGGCGCTTATTACGAGACCCAGAACAAACTTGATTACATAACACTCAATAACAAACCAGAATTATTCAAAGCCGACAGGATTGTATTTACCAAACACGACTTTTTTTTCAGATATTCTTTCAGGAACAAGCACTACCAGACACACAGGTTTATAACTACATACACAGGTTACATGGTTGACGACACCGTTATAAGCCTTAACCCTGATTTTTTGGGTAAAGCAAAGTCTGAACTGGGGTTTCTTACGTTTATTTACGCTTTTGAAAGCGACCATACCGATTTAAAATATTACCCGCTCACCGGAAGCTTGTTCACCTTTACCCTTAAGTCATCGGGATTGTTGAGCCAAAGTTTCAGTAAGATTGAATTGCGGACAGGTTATCACAGGTTCTTTAGCCTTGGAAAAAGATGGTATGCAAATGCAGGCCTTAAATTACAGGTTGCGGGCAAAAAACCTGTTCCATACATTACTTTGGTTGGTTTTGGATACGATGAATATCTTCGGGGTTTTGAAAGATATGTTATGGATGGCCATAATTATTTACTTTACCGCTCAACACTTAAATACGAAATATTACCTGTTAAAATTTTCAAACTCAATTTTCTCCCATTCAGGCAATTCAATAAAATTCACCTCTCTTCATATATCAATTTGTTTTTTGATGCTGGTTATGTGTACGATTATTTCGGTAATTACAAAACCTATGGTAACAACCTTGTAAACAAGGCCCTCTTTTCAACAGGTGCAGGATTCGACCTGGTAACCTACTACGATAAAATGCTGAAGGTTGACTTTGCACTAAACAGCATTGGCGAAACCGGTGTTTTTATAAGCATGGTACAAAAGTTCTGATAGTCGGTAAAATACCTGAAATACAGCAATATTATTACTTTTACAGGTCTCCTGTTTTATTCAATCCCCCTCTTCCAAAAACTTCTCCCATGTATTTAGAAAAGCGGTAAAAAAAAGGTCGCCTTTAAATTTATAACCCTGTTTGCTGAAGTGTACATGGTCTCCATTCATCAACCCTGCATTATACCAATCCTGCACAGAATTTAACCCTCCCATAAGGCTGTAAAAATCCCATACTCCGGTACTGTTTTTTTCTGCCAGCCCCATGATCACCTGCTGCATTTTTTCAGTATTCCTGTTCACAAACCTTCTGTACATATAGCTGTCATTAGGCACAGTAAGCAATATGGCAGCTTCCGGCAATGCGTTACCGATTCGGTCAATCAGTGCGGCATACCTGTTTTTGTACCCTTCAGGGTCAAACCTGCGTGTGTAGCCATCGTTCGTTCCGATTGAGATTACTACCATATCGGGTTTCAGGGCCATAAGGTGTTGCTCCAGCAGCTGACACCTTAAAAACGATTCGAGCCTGGCACCGTTAACACCAACAGCATGATAAACAATACCCGGGTCGTCGCTCTCAAAAGACATCCCGTATAACCCGAAGGTGTTCTGAAGGGTATCGGTTTTTTTTAATAACAACGTTACACTGTCAAGATATTCATCAAAATAGTATTCGGTATAACCCAACCTCTCATTTCGAAGCTGCATTTTACACTGTTCTTCGGGCATTATTAAAACTTTATAGTCTCTCGCTGCATTTTGATGAAATAGTTTCAGCCTGTTATATTCAAACCTCATGGCCGAATCTCTGTTGAGAAAGACAGTTATCGAAGCAGTTGTATCAGAGGTTGAAACCGAATAACCCGAAAGCCCGAGCATACAAGTTTCATCGCGAAGAGTGTTTTTGCACATGCCCCAGTTGCCGGTATATCTTACACCGAAATTCATTGGATTATTTGTCTGCGCAATCGTGTATGGAAAAATAAATCCGCGCGGACCGGTAATCCCGGGCATAAGCATATTAAAACGCTGCCGCATCCTGTGGGTATATGCATCAGCCTGAATGTGCGATCCGCCAATATGAACAATTCTAACCTGTTCTTCCCCAAACTTAATAAGGTTACTGAATTTCAGATAAAACCTCCTGAATGCATCACTGTCTGAAGGAAATATAAAAGCATTTTTACTGTTATCAATAAACGGATAGTAAGTTGTCTCAAAAGGATAGTAATCTTGCTGCGCAACAACGTATTTACATGTAATAGAAAATGTAACACTTAAAAGTATAAGAAATTTCATCTTATTAATTTACTAACGTATTGTTTTATTGCTTGTTATTGTTTTTTTAATGTCAGGTTTTCGTATCTGTTATATTCAAAGATAAAAGCATTGTAAAACATTTGCGAAATGATGGCAGCGCCTCGCGGGTTAAAATGCACGAAATCTTTTACCGCAAGGGGGGGTTCTGCAAACACCCAGCTGGGCATGGAATTGTAACCACCCATTGCCTTGTACATATCCCAGAACCCGGCCCCGGCCCTGAAAGCAGCGCTCTTTAATGCATCGCGTACCTGTTCGAGGTTCGGATAAGTGACGTACCTGTTTTTCTCTTTTACCGACATATCCGACAGGCCAATAACAATAATGGCAGCCCCCGGGCATACCTCTTTAATCGTCATCAACTGACGGTAGAACCACTTTTCGTAATAACCGTAATCATCCACAATATTGGGTACTACATTGCCCCCGAACTGGAGCAGAAAGAGTTTCACTTTCAGCTTACTGAACATAAACTTTAAAACTTCTTTGTCGCTCGAAGAAAAAAACACCCCCGGGCAACCGCGCATGGCAATATTGTCAACCACCACCCCGCTCAACGGATCGAGGGCAATGCCATATATTTCGGGACTTGATCTGCCGGTAAAAACCAGACGCAGGTCATTTTGCGGTGAGTTGAACCTCCACTGTATTTCCTTAACCGATTTTGAAGGAGCAGCAATATCGGCATCATAAAGCTCATTGTTTAATAATGCTTCATAGAGAAAAGGTTCGCTGTTGTGCGCATAAAAAACCCTGCATTGCGAAAACGACTTCGTGTTCTGGTAAGAATAAGACGACTCGCTGAAAGAAATCCATGCTTTGCGGGTTGTGGTATCTTTTACAGTAGTGTCCGGGTTGGCCGGGGTAAACATACAAAAACCTGAGAGCGGCCCATACCTTGTGTGTTTGATGGTTGTATCACGGTTACCGTATTGCATATAGCGATGCCAGTTATCTGATGTCTGCTGTTTAATGGAAAATGAAAAATCGTATAGGTGCGAGACCGGTACAAGTCCTACACCATGACCCCCGAATTTCTTTTGTAACCTGTTACGGATAAGCGATGTCATGCGGTCTCCCTCTAACTGTGAATCTCCGTAATGCATGATCCGTAAAATACCCCCGGAATCTTTCGTTCTTTTCAGCGAACTAAACACTTTATACAAAATAGAACTGTCATTCTTTGGAAACTCAATACGGGTAATGGTTTTCTTAAGGCTGTCGGCATTTGCCCGCATAGTATCCGACAGGGCTAAGGCGGCTGAATCTCCCTCCATTGCTGCCATGGTTGAAATTATTGAATCGCTCATAAGCCCTTCGTTATTTATTATGCCCGAAATATCTGCATATTGCATGGTATCGCTGTCGAAAATATCAGATGAAGTAAAAAAAAGCAGTTTGAAATCCTTCCCCAGTTTAATGCCCCGCTCAGGAAAATAAAGTGCGACAGCAAAAAGCACCAGAAATACCGAGAGTATAAACAGCAATATCTTGAAAGGTTTCATGGAAAGCCATTTTAAGGTTGTGTCTTTGGCTTGATTTTAAGTTTCTGTCCTGGATGAATCTTGCTGACGTCTGTAATGTTATTCAGCCTTTTGATATCCTGATCAGATACACCAGGGAATTTTTTGGCAATATCCCAAAGTGTATCTCCGTCACGAACAGTGTAATAAACATAACTACTACTATCTAATTCTGCCGTTTGGATTGTTGATGGCGAACCCGATGAGGTAACGGTAGTAACTTCTTTACCTATCATGCGCTGCTTTTCTGCTAGCGACATATTGTTGATATTACTGTATTTCGACAATTTGTTTTTTGGCACATAGATAACAAGTTTCTGGTCTGCCCTGATATTGTAATCACGGATGTTGTTCCAGTAGCGCAGATCAGAGATTCTTACGTTGTACCATTCTGAGATATACCCAAGGTTATCGCCTGGTTTTACTTTATAGTATATGGCAGCCATGTTGTCGCCCGGAGGCACAGCAGCGTGACTGCTCTGGTTGTATCTTGTAGGGCTGACACTAAGATTGTTCTGGTTGAAATATACCGAATCGCGGAACGCGTAGATCGAATCGCTATGGTCAATAAAGGCCAGCGTGAGTGTATCGGGCAGTGTTAAGGGCAATGGCGTGACAAATGAACCAGGAATAATATCCACGCGGTATTGCGGGTTCATGTCCCTGAGCTGCTTAAGCGGTATATTCAGTACATTTGCCACCTGCTCAAGGTGAAGTGGTTTTGTTACCATAATGGTGTCATTCATTAAAGGCAGGTCAATTTTACTGGCAACAAAATTATGTTCGGGATAATAGTTCATAACGTATGCAGCTGCAATAAATGCCGGTACATAGCCCCTTGTCTCCCGGGGAAGGTAGAAATAGATATCCCAGTAATTTTTTTTACCCCCCGAACGTCGTATAGCCTTGTTCACATTTCCCGGTCCGCAATTGTAAGCTGCAAGGGCAAGGGTCCAGTCGCCGTATCTTTTGTATAGGTCTCTCAGGAACCTTGCTGCAGCGTGTGTTGACTTAATAGGGTCCATGCGCTCATCTATATGAGAATTTACGGTAAGGCCATATAACTTTCCGGTGCCGTACATAAACTGCCATAGCCCTACTGCCCTTGCCCTGGAGTACGCCCTCGGGTTAAGCGCAGATTCTATTATTGAAAGATATTTAAGTTCGTTCGGTATCTGGTAATAATCGAAAATATCTTCGAATATCGGGAAATAATATTCGGCAAGCCCAAGCATATTTTTTACCAGTTCGGGCCTTTTCCCGATATACATTTCGATGTACCTTCTTACAATGGTATTGTAAGAGAGTGGCACCACGCTGGGTATTTCCGATAGCCTCTTCATAATCAATTCATCGGTAAGCAGGGGCACCTCATCAGCCGTTTCGGTTACTGACTCAATGGTATCAACTGCTTCACCAACATACCATAATTCCTGAAGGCTGTCGAGGTTCGCCCCGAAATTTGTTTCCACACCACCCGTATCGTCAAACGAAGTATCTATGGAATCAGATTCCTGGGCATAAGCTAACCCGACAAATGCTGCAAGGGTGCAGACTGAAAGAACTTTTTTGTATTGTTTTAAAACCATCATTTTCGCTATTGTTTGTATAAATCAATAATTAACAGAATACGATATTAACAAATTTGCAGGTGAAAAGTGCTTCTTTTTCTTAACATAAAGGGGATTGATTACACTAAATAAAATAATATCAATTACTTACATAAAAAGAAATTGATAAAAAAATGTTTTGTTAAAAAGTAAAAACAAGCAACAGCCCGGGGCCTCCTGAATTTAGTTCGGGTGTATAATATACAGGCTGGATATTAAGTGAAAGGTCGCTGGAAATATCGTATTCAAAAAAATGGGCATCTACGAGCGCGTCAATAATATTAAGCAGGTAAACCCCTCCGAAAAACAAAATACTGAGGTCGCGGTTTCTTCTGAAAAAATCTCTTGCCCGTGGAAGTATCGTTCCCCGATAATTTCGGCCATACACCTCATAATCCAGACTTTCATCGTAGGCATCGCTTGCGAGGTAATCAAGAATTTTTTTGTACCGAATCTGATTAAAATTATAAGTATATAGCGCTGTGCCTTCAGCCGCATATATTATCGGCACCTTCCAAATCTTCCCGTTATAGACCTGTCCCATTCCTGGCACCAGTGCCGACATCATTATAGCAGTTCTGGGCGAATGGTGCCTTATTTTAACTGTATCTGGTGCCGATGCCTCCTGGCAGAATGAATCCGGATACCTGTTAAAAAAAAACGCCATGCCGGTTAAAACTATTTTGAGGCATAACGAGGTATTACAAATAATTTTTTTTCGGTTGTTCATCAGGTTTTTAAACTGTCGAAAATCGCGATAATCCGCTCGAGTTCGTCGTCTGATTTGAATGAAATAACGATTTTACCTGCCCCTTTAGTATTTCTGCTGAAATTAATATTTGTATTAAAAAATTCTTCGAGATGGTCTTTCAGTTCATCATATGATGTCGGTAGTTTTTCCTCATTGGTTTCGGCTTCGGGCAATTCTTCTTTCTTTTCTGTAAGTTTTCTGGCAATATCTTCAACTTTTCTTACCGACAATCCGTCTTTTACGGTTTTATAAAACAGACTAAGCTGTTCATTAGTATCTTCAATGGTAATAATGGCCCGGGCATGGCCCATGGATATTTTGTTTTCTCTTATGCCGAGCTGAATCTCTGCCGGCAATTTCAGCAGGCGCAGGTAATTTGTTACAGTAGCCCTTTTTTTACCAACACGCTGGCTTAGGCTTTCCTGTGTAAGGCTGCACTCATCTATTAATCTCTGGAAACTAATAGCAATCTCAATGGCATCAAGGTCTTCGCGTTGTATATTCTCAACCAGGGCCATTTCGAGCAGGTCGCTATCGTTGGCGCCACGTACATACGCCGGAATTTTTTCAATACCTGCCAGTTTTGATGCGCGAAGCCGTCGTTCGCCGGTAATAAGCTGATAATTACCGTCTTCTGTTTCACGCACCGTGATAGGCTGTATGACACCAACCTGTTTTATAGATTCGGCAAGTTCTTCAAGGGCTTCATCATTAAACCTGGTACGGGGCTGAAAAGGATTTGTAACGATTTTTTTAATCGGAATTTCAATACCGGCGCTTATCTTCACCGGCACTGTTTCTTTTTCGCCCTCATTTTCTATCAGGGCTCCCAATCCCCTGCCTAATACGTTTTTTGTCGCCATCTTAATTACTCAATTATTTTTTCTTCGTTACTCATCATCGTTGCATTATTCTTTTGCAACACTTCGCGGGCAAGGTTCAGATAGTTTATAGAGCCTTTCGACTCGGCATCGTAAGTTACCACAGGCTTTCCAAAGCTTGGCGATTCACTTAATTTAATATTTCGTTGTACGATAGTCTCAAAAACCATTTGCTGAAAATGCTTTCTTACCTCTTCCACCACCTGGTTCGATAACCTCAACCTGGCATCGTACATTGTAAGCACAAAACCTTCTATCTCAAGGTTTGGGTTCAGCCTGCCCTGGATAATTTTTATCGTATTGAGCAGTTTCCCGAGACCTTCGAGCGCAAAGTATTCGCACTGAACCGGAATTAATACCGAATCGGCTGCTGTTAAGGCGTTTACGGTAATAAGGCCAAGCGAGGGTGAACAATCTATTAAAATGAAATCGTAGGGACCGGATACTTTTTCAAGCACGTTCTTCAACATCCGCTCCCTGTTGGGCATATTCAGCATCTCAATTTCAGCTCCAACCAGGTCAATATGTGAAGGAATCAGGTCAAGCCCTTCAATTTCAGAGTTTAGAATGATATCGGCAGGGTTTACTTCATCTATTAAACACTCGTAAATACTTGTTTTAATGTTTTTTACATCAAAACCAAGTCCCGATGTAGCATTTGCCTGCGGGTCTGCATCAACCAAGAGTACCTTTTTCTCTAAAACAGCAAGACTTGCAGCCAGGTTAATTGCCGTGGTAGTCTTACCCACACCGCCTTTTTGATTTGCCAGAGCTATGATTTTTCCCATTTGAACTATATAAAGTGTGAAAAGAATAAATGCAATTATAAATATTTTTATCCAATTGAAACTCCAAAAGTAGTATTTAATAACTCATCCGATTTTTTGAAAAGAATTCGTTTTGTAAACAATTTAATTTCTTTTATAAACAAGTTATTAACAATCTTGGGTGGTTTTCTTATCAGGGATTTTGTAATACACAGAGAAACAACTAAAAAGTAAATACCAACCTGTTTTTGATTATTCAGAACAAAAGACTCAATGAACCCTGGGTATAATTACAACAGCCTGGCGCATATATCACGGGCAAAGCTATTCACTCGCCTGAAAATTAAAATGCAACTCGCTGAGTTCCTCAAGGTTTTTCCCGGCTTCGAGCATCGAATCATCATCCTCGTCATAATTCCAGGTTATCCGCACATCTTTTCCTGTTTCTTCAATGTCTTTCAACTGCGACAGAATAATCAGAAAATATTTTAGCGATGAGGTATTAAAATAGTCGAACTGAAAATCTACCCTGGTGATATCGAGCGGATTGATCTTGTATTCTTTTAACCATTCGATGACTGGTTCGTAAAACTCGCTTGCATTTTCAGGCCTTGAAACCCCTGATATGGTAAAAGGAATATTGTCCCTGTCAAGAATTACCCGGGGAGTAAATTCAGTTGCTTCGACTTTAAACGCTTTCATATTTTGCTTTTTTCAACAGTTAATAATCTGGCAGTAAATCAATTCAGGTACATGTCTCAGGAAAGTAAGATTTTTGTTTCATGATAAGAATTAATTAACTGCTTGTTTCATAAAAATACAAAAAATTAGAATATAGCAGCAAATTTTCAAATTATTATTTCAAAGTAGCTATTAAATACAAAAATATTATCATATTCCTCCGTCAATCTCAATTTCGTACAATACCGGCCATAACTTTCCGGTAACGTAAATCCTTCTGGTTAACGGATTGTAAGCGATGCCGTTCAGCACCCTGTTCATATCCCCTTCAAGACCTTTAGGCACTAATTTTACAAGTTCGATTTCACCAGTTACTTTGCCTGTCTGAGGATCTATAACAATTATATAAGTTTCTCCAAGAACATTTGCCAGTATTTTTCCGTTTACATATTCCAGTTCGTTAATCTGCATGATCCTACCCTTGTGGTTTAGCACATCAAACTGTCGCAACTGGGTGAAATATTCAGGTTCGATGATATAGATAAACGAACTGCCATCGCTCATATAAATATTACGCCCCCATGATGTCAAACCCCAACCCTCGTCGTACGGAAAATTGAATGTCCTGATCATTTCAAATTTGTCTTTGCTATAAACAAACCCTGTCTGTGATTTCCAGGTTATCTGGTAAACCTTGTCATCTACGAGCGCTATTCCTTCACCGAAAAATTTTGCATCGAGCGGCACCAGTTGCAATACCTCGCCGGTTTGTATATTTACCCTCCGCAACGAAGATTTGCCATTCTGACCAGTACTCTCCAGCAATGTGCCGTTATCGTATATAAGCCCCTGTGTATAGGCATTTACATCGTGCGGATAAGTATTCACCACCCTGTAAGTATAGATTTTTGGAACAATATCCGACAGAAGTGTCACCGCCACCGAATGGTTCTCTTTAAGCGAATCGTTATAAAAGAGGGAAATTTTCAAAATGTTTTGTCCCACAGGCGCATTATCAGTTTTCCACGACATGGTTTCGGAATACCCTGTGTAACTAACAGTAAAGTTTTTTCCGGCAGTAAGTATCACCGAATCAACAGTGGCTGCTTTGTCTTTGAAAAATAACTCAACAGGTATTGCCTCACCGCATTTGTATATGCTACCCGGTGCAGGAGAGACAACTGATGCAATCGCAGCTTTTTTGTAGCCTGGTTTTCCGGTGCGTTCCCTACCCGATTTTTTGTCCTGCGAGCATCCTGTTATCTGAAAAAGTGAATAGAAAAGGATCGAAAACAATACAAGGTTAAAAGATTTATTCATCATGATTAGTGACTAAAAATTATCTGAAAAGTTTCTTTAACCTGCTGCCCACGCCATCTGAGCGTTGTGTAAGACTACTCATCTCATCGAGGTTGGAGTCGGCATAATCGGGATTAAGCATTTGCCAAATTTCGCTCCAGCCTGGAAAACCACCCACATTGCGGTCGTCAATGAACACTTCGGCATCAAGTTTGCGACTTGTGGTTTCGGGATCAAACTCCTCTTCGGGATAGCTTTTGTTAATGGCATAAAACTCAATGCCCCTTTTGCGGCAGAACTCCACTGCTTCTTCGAGTTCCTTGCCGTGCCTGAATGTCCATAATAATAACAAATGGCCAAGCTTTTGCAATTGTTTCAGGGTTTCGAATGCAAACAATTTTTCTTCGCCAATCTGTGGATACCGGTGCTCAACGATGGTTCCGTCAAAATCTACTGCAATCTTCATAAAAAATGTTTTGAAATCTGCTCAAAATTAACATTAATTCTTAAAATTCCCTGCTTATTTGGGTACTATTGCACCGCAACCCAATGATACCGCATTAGGAATATTTTATATACTTTTATGCCATAAAATGAATTTACCCGAAACGACTACGAAAATAATTATCCATGAAATCAATAAAAACCGCAATCCCTTCGCTCATAACGTGCACCGCTATTCTGCTGGGTTGTATCTCTATCGTGCACTCCGTTAACCATAACCTTGCCCTGGCCGGATATTTTATCATTGCCGCGGGTGTGCTGGACTTTTTCGACGGCATGTCTGCCCGTTTGCTGAATGCCATCACACCTTTCGGCAAGCAGATGGATTCGCTGGCAGATGCCGTGAATTTTGGCGTTGCCCCGGCCATGATTATGTACCGGTTAACAGAAAACTCGCTTTCTGCTCTTCCCGCTTCCAATACATTCGCGATGCTCGTCTTCAGCTATTTACCATTTATAATCGTGATCTTTGCCATCTTGCGGCTTGCAAAATTCAATATAGATGAAACCCAGGCTAAAAGCTTCAGTGGCCTGCCAAGTCCTGCCAATGCTCTGTTTATAGCAGCTCTGGGCGTTGCCGCCGAAAGTGTCAGAATGCTGTTTTTGCAACGGCTTACAGAAAACCTGTGGTTTATTGTATTAACGATTATCACCCTCTCTTTGCTTATGGTAGCCAATGTACGTATGTTCTCACTTAAGTTTGAGAATTATGCAATCAGGAAAAATATTTTACGGTATGTTATGCTGGCTGCATCATTGGTTATACTTGTAATTTTCGGCATACCGGGTATTGTGCCTGTTATTGTGCTCTATATTTTGCTTTCGGCAGCAAACAATATTATTGCAGGCTGAGGCAGGGCTTATATCCCCGCGGTCATTATGCCCTATTCTCAATACCATCCCGTTCTTCTTTATTTTCCAGCCTTTTTATGGTATACCTTACAACATAGTAGCTTACTACAATTAAAACCGGCCATGTAAGGTATGTTACTATTGATTCGAGATACATAATTTACTCTTTTAATGATTAGTATACATGCGACTCCTCTTTTATCTCATCAAGATCAATTTTCTTATTGTTAATTGATTTGTGATACAACTTTCGTCTCCGGATCGTAAACATAGCCCTGTTTGAATAAAAGCCTTACCACAAAAAACAGGTAGGCTGCGAGAAAAGGAATGAAATTATACACAAGTTGTTTCTTGGCTCTTGAGAAAATAGCTTCATTTTCGATATTGTTCATGAAATAAAGCAACCCAAGGATTCTCGCAAGTAAAAACACGGATAAACCCAATGAAACATTATGAATGTTAAGTACCGCCTCTAAACCCCTTGTCGGCTCCCTTCTTTAGGCCCCAGCCTTATTTGTTTGAACATAATCTGCACTTCGGCAATAAAAAGGGCGGTGAACAGCGCCGCGAAAAGCCAGAAAGTAACCTGTACCGAAGCAGCATCTATATGCGATGTTGATGCCATAACCGGTAACAAGTCCTGTATTGTCCAGGGTTGCCGTCCGACTTCTGCTACAACCCAACCGGTCATGGTGGCAATGTAAGCCAATGGAATGGTAAATACAGCAACCCTCAGCAGAAACCTGCTCTTGCTAAGTTTATTCCTGAATGTTAGTATCAGATACTCGTGATAAATTAATGCATTGCGGCTGACATTAGAGGAACTTAACAAATTTTTTATTTACAAGGGCAATTTGCTAAATTTACAACAGTTTGAAAAAGTAAATTAATCTCAATTGTTATGAAGAAAGTTTTTATATGTACATTCATGATAATGTATACTTTAATCTCTTTTAGTAACCATAGTTTTCAGGATACCATTTTTAATCAGACCGATGCTAAAGGATTAAAACAGGGGTTCTGGAAGAAGTATTATCCTAACGGTAATTTAATGTACATGGGTTTTTTAAAAAACGACAAACCTGTAGGAGAAATGAAGCGGTACTATGAAAGCGGCGGGCTAAAGGCATTGATGCATTTCAATGAAAAAGGCGATTATGCTTCGGTGAAAAGGTATTACGAAGACGGCACCCTGGCATCAGACGGCTATTACCATAACTCAGAAAAAGACAGTACATGGAACTATTACAGTTATTATGACAAAAAAATAAAATCAAGCGAAACTTTTAAAAACGGGATTATGCACGGATACCAGTACCACTACTTTCCCAGTGGTGAAGTCTTTGAAAAAACAAGGTGGAATAATAATAAGAAAGACGGAATTTGGGAACAGTTTTTTGAAGGTGGTAAACCCAGGCTCAAAGCAACTTATAAAAACGGTGAACTAATCGGTAGTTTTATTGTTTATTTCCCTACCGGGATGCCCATGCTTGCAGGTTTTTATGCAAATAATAAAAGAGAAGGGAAATGGGTTTACTACGATGAAAATGGAAAGGTAAGCCACGAAATTTCTTATATTAACGGCTATGCACAAAATGTGGAGGAGCTTGATGAACAACAACAAGAATATTTCAGAGAGATTGAGGAGAATATCGGCAGGTTTACCGAGCCCGATCCCAATACATTTTTCCAAAAGAACAGGAATTCTGAATATGAATATTAGTGTGATATGAAACTTTTTTGTCATAGCTGCACGATACTTTTATTCTGTTCATTTCATAGTAATTCACAGATTTTTCCCGGATGGTACAGGGTGGAGCTAACCAATAAAAACCATAGCAATTTTTCAATACAACACCCGGAGGATTTCTTGTCTGCAAGGGCACTGCAGCGTAGGGCGAATCAAAGTATCCCTGTTGCTGAAAACGACCTGCCGGTTTCGGAATTTTACCTTGACAGCCTTAAAAAACTTGGCATTCCGGTAAAAAATGTATCTAAATGGTTTAACTCTGTTGTAACCTGGCCAATAGATACAACACAGGTTAAATTGCTGCAAAGTCTTGGTTTTGTTTCTCACATAACGCTTGTTAAACCTGCAACCATCACTAAGAAAAGCACAAAATTTCACGGATTTAAGAGCCTTGAACCCGGCCTGTGGTTTGATTACGGGCAGGGCCTGGACCAGATTGCCATTCATAACGGCGACAGGCTGCATCATTTGGGGTATACCGGCAAAGGCATACATATGGCCATAATAGATGCCGGTTTCAAAAATGCCGTTTCTTTGCTTGCATTTCAAAAGTTGTGGCGCAATAACCAGGTGCTCGGTTACCGCGATTTTGCAATTCCCGGATCGGATATATTCAGCGAACACAGTCACGGCACAACCGTTTTATCGGTAATAGCCAGTTACATACCAGGGGTTTTGACAGGAACCGCGCCGGATGCCTCGTTCTGGCTGCTCAGGTCGGAGGATGCAAACACCGAATTTCTTATTGAAGAGGACAACTGGGTATCGGCGGCAGAGTTTGCCGACAGTGCCGGCGCTGACATCATCAACAGCTCCCTGGGGTATAGTTTATTCGATCTTACTGAACAAAACCATACCTATGCCGACATGAACGGGAACACCACCCGTATCTCGCTAGCTGCAGACCTTGCAGCATCAAAAGGAATGTTAATTGTGACCAGCGCCGGCAACGATGGTGTTACAGACTGGAAATATATCACCGCCCCGGCAGATGCTGACAGCGCCCTTGCCGTAGCAGCAACAGATTTTACCGGTAATATCGCCTATTTCAGCTCAAGAGGGCCCAGTGCCGATGGAAGAATCAAACCCGATGTAAGCGCTGTTGGATTGGGAACCTATATTTTCAGTTATATGGGGCAGCTTTCCCAAACCAGGGGAACATCGGTGTCTTCACCCATTATTGCCGGCCTGGCTGCATGTCTTTGGCAGGCCAACAGAAGCGCCACCAATATGCAGGTACTTCAAGCCATACTCGAAAGCAGCGACCGGTTTGAATCACCCGACACAACCTATGGATACGGCATACCCGATTTCCAAAAAGCAAACCTTATCCTCAAAAGCAAATACCGGTCGAAGTCTGACACAACATTTACATTCCATCTTTTTCCCAACCCATTCAGCCATGAATTATATCTGAGCCTTGAGTCAGACTCAGAAACAGCAGCCGTGGTTAATATTTACAATCATCCTGGCAGCATCAGAAAGAAATTCAATGTTCAACTTAATCGCGGGTACAACCTGCTACTTCTTGAAGAACTGTCAGCGCTGCCGGCAGGTATTTATTTTTTAGACATAAGAAGCGGTACTTACAGTTCGTCTTTAAAAGTTATAAAAATACAATAATTGAAACAATGCGTCAAGACCCATTAAGCCTCTGTGAACTCAACCTGCTGATAAAGAATGTTATCAGGCAGGGACTGGAACCGGCATACTGGGTGGTAGGAGAGATCAGCGAACTTAAAATCAATGCAAGCGGGCATTGTTACCTTGAACTGATTGAAAAAAACAATAAAACAGACTCCCTTAAGGCAAGGGCAAGGGCAACCATCTGGTCTTCCACATTCAGAATGATCAAACCATACTTTGAATCAACTACAGGCACAGCCCTTTCTTCAGGTATTAAAATCCTCGTAAGGGCAACCGTTGAATTTCACGAGATATACGGACTCAGCCTAAATATCATTGACATTGAACCTACATTCACGATAGGTGAGCTGGCCCGGCAAAAACAGCTGATTATAACCAGACTCACCGAAGAGGGCGTGGTTGATATGAACAAATATCTTGAAATGCCAAGACTGCCCCGCAGAATTGCGGTGATCTCTTCAAAAACAGCAGCAGGTTTCGGTGATTTCACCGACCAGCTTCAGAACAACGAATACGGCTTTAAGTTTTATCTTAAACTTTTTCCCGCATTCATGCAGGGCGAAGAAACAGAGCATTCGATAATTTCTGCCCTTGAACAAATACACCGGCATGATAAATATTTCGATGTGGCAGTGATTATTAGGGGTGGCGGTTCACAAGCCGATCTTGCTTCATTTAATAACTACAGGCTGGCGTTGCACATTGCACAGTTCCCTATGCCTGTGGTTACCGGTATAGGTCACGAACAGGATGAAACAGTGTGTGATATTGTGGCGCATACCAGCCTGAAAACCCCCACAGCGGTTGCAGAGTTTTTAATTTCAAAATTTCTCGACGAAGATGAAATGTTGAAGGAAATGACCATTGCCATGTCTGAAATGGTCCATGAGAAACTGGCCGGTGAATCTGAGAAATTTATTAAAACAGGGATACGGTTTTCTATGTCAGTAAAAAAAGTGATCTCCGTTCATAATATCAGTCTTGAGAAAAACCTAAGCAGCCTCGGATTTATTGGCCGCAAGCAGATAGAAAAGAATTTTCAAAGAATGGTTGAAAAAACAAATATTATAAGAAGCGCTGTTAAAGGCAAAATAAAGCATTCAGGATTTGTTCTTGGCACCTTCATAAAAATGGCAAAAACAACATCCAGGTCGAGACTTAGTTACCTGGGCATGAACCTTGGCCTGCTGGAAGAACGAAATCTGTATCTTAATCCGTCTGAAATACTCAAGAGGGGATATTCCATAACCAGGCACAATAATAAAGTGGTAAAAGATGCTTCAGTTCTTATGGAGGGTGATTTGCTCGAAACAATGTTTCACAAAGGCAGGTGTATAAGCAGTGTGAAGGACCGTTACAATATACCCTAAATGAACCAATACATAAAACAATAGCCTGATCACCGTGATAAACTGCAATTTTTTTTCAATTACATTTGCACCATGACCGAAAAGGAATTTGAATTATTATTCCGCGAACAGTTTACACCACTTTGCAACCTGGCCTATACGGTAGTTAAAGATGCCGAAGTAGCCAGGGATATCACCCAGCAGGTTTTTCTTAATTACTGGCAACTAAGGGGAAAATCGGTTTTGAGGGGGCCTGTGAAAGGATACCTTTATAAAGCCGTGGTTAACACATCATTAAACCACCTGGCCAAGAACCGGCGTATGACCAGGTTTAACAATAATATACCGGAGATAATAGAAGAAAACACCGATGAAACATATAACAGCTATCTGCTTCGACATGTTCATTTAATAATTGATGAACTTCCCCCTGTTTGTAAAAAAGTATTTATCCTGAGCCGCTTTAGCAACCTTACAAATAAGGAAGTCAGCATTGAAATGGATATTTCGGTTAAAGCAGTGGAAAAACATATAAGCAAAGCATTAAAGATATTAAGGTTCAAACTGAAACCTTTAATGAATACCGAACTGATACTTTACCTGCAAATTTATGCTGCAGGTAATATTTTATTTAGTGTTATGGTAGGGTATTTTAAAATAACTTTGTCAATATAAAAATACTAACATTGAACCTGGACATTTTTCATATTGCACACGAATACTTTAGCGGGCGTATATCATTTAAAGATAAACAATTGCTGGAGGAATGGCTTAAATTATCTGAAGAAAACAGGGAGATTTTCCAGGAGCTTGAAGAAGTATGGAAACTTACAGGAAATCTGCAAGGCAATATTAAACCCGATCTGGATAATGAGTGGAATTGTTTTGTCAGTAACAGGAATAAGTTAAATACCGGGATTGTTAACCGGTTTTTATTCACAAACAGAAACCTGTTGCGCATAGCAGCAGTGCTTATACCTGTTTTGTTAATCGCATCTTTGTCAGTACTTTTATTCAACAAAACCGGCCAAAAGGTTTTTACTGCAAACGGCCCTGGTCAAAACCATATGTTGCTCCCAGATGGTTCAGAGGTATACCTGAACAAAGAAAGCAAACTGCAATACCCCCGGAGGTTCAAAGCAAAAGAACGGGTTGTAACCCTTGAGGGCGAAGCATTTTTCAGTATTGTAAGAAACAAACGGCCATTTATTGTAAAAAACGACAAGACGTGCATCCAGGTGCTGGGAACCCGTTTCAAT
Source organism: Bacteroidales bacterium (assembly GCA_046485045.1). Lineage (GTDB taxonomy): Bacteria > Bacteroidota > Bacteroidia > Bacteroidales > UBA10428 > JAFGPL01. The sequence goes on along the minus strand of JAWOHT010000020.1, from coordinate 8,127 downwards.
GTTAAGAACAATAACCGGAACAGCTATTGCGAAGTTATTGTTGAAGAAGGAAGGGTATTGTTATCGCTTACTGAAAATCCGGTTAAACAGGTAATTATCAATCCTGGTGAAAAAGCCAGGTATTCATACACCGACACAACCATCTCAAAAACAAACGTACAAAGCCTGAATTCCGTTGCCTGGGTTACAGAGAAACTTGTATTTAAAGACAATCCCCTTTCGGTTGTATGCGAAGATATTGAAAACTATTTCGACATTCATATCAAGCTTTCTCCTGGCATGTCCGACTGCAGGTTTTCGGGAGATTTCACCAACCCCCAAATAAACAACGTGCTTGATATTATTACATTATCTGTTGGTGGCAACTATCAATTTAATAGAGATACTGTTTATTTTTTTGGAGATGCATGCACAGGTAATTGATTTTTGTCGTTATATGCTATTTTTGCTGCATGCAAAAAGTATTCTTTATAACCCTTCTTTTTTTTAATATCTGCACCGGAAGCTTTGCCCAGGTAAAACCTATTCCTGATAAAATCTCTGTTCATGCAGACAATATTCCTTTTGAGAAAGTTATGATTTACCTTTCGGAAAAATATTCCATTCAGTTCTTTTACAGTTCAAGCAAAATACCTGTAAGTAAAATAGTTACCTTTAATGCTGATGAAACCGATACAAATATAGTACTCTCGGAATTATGCAACCAGTTGGGCATAACATTCAGTATCCGGGAAAATCAGGTTATTCTTATGCCGCAATCGGGCATAAAAGCAAAACGGCCGACCATTTCGGGCTTTATTTCAGATTTGGTTACAGGTGAAAGTTTAATAGGCGCTGATGTAGTGATAATAAATACCGGCAAAGGGACCGTTTCCAATAGTTATGGTTATTACACTTATACCCTTCCCGAAGGAAGATATCATATTCGTTGCTCTTATCTTGGATATGAACCCCACGATACCATTGTCGAAATTTACAAAGATTGTAAAATCTGTTTCCTTCTGGCCCCACAATACTTTGAACTGAAAGAGATAAAACTGGGGCTGTTTCTTAAAGAAAGAAAGCAGGGCCTGCCTCCGGGAACTGATCTTTTACCCATGGAAATGCTTAAACAATACCCTGCCCTTCTGGGCGAGAATGATATTGTACAGTTTATAAAAATGATGCCCGGCGTACAAACCAATACCGATGGCCTGAACGGGTTGTATATCAGGGGCAGCATGCCCCAGCATACATCATTTCAGATTGACGATGCCCCGATGCTTAATATGTACCATTTTTCGGGTTGGTTCTCCACAATAAACCCCGATGCCGTGAAGGATGTGAGACTTTATAAAAGCCATCTGCCTTCAAAAACCGGTGGGCCACTATCATCTGTTGTTGATATCAGGTTACGCGATGGAAATAACCAGAAATTTGCCGTTACTGCCGGAGTTGGCGCTATAACAAGCAGGATTACCCTCGAAGGCCCGATTATTAAAAACAAGGCTTCATTTATATTTTCGGCCAGAAGGTCATATATTGACAAAATAATCGAAATATTCAAAATAGCTGAAAAAGGTGATCCAACTGATATTTTTTTTTACGATCTGAACGCGAAAATTAACTATACTTTTAACGATAAAAACAGAATTTACCTGTCTGGATATTCAGGCAGGGATAAAGCAAATGAGCGTGATGGCATGGATTGGGGCAATTCTCTCATTTCGTGGCGGTGGAACCACCTGTTCAGCAATAAACTGTTTTCAAATCTTACCCTCACCACCAGCAGTTACAACCATCATTTCTCAGGTTACGATTCAGACAACTTAATCTACAGGTTCTCCATTCTTGCGAATAACTATTCTGCAAAATATGACTTTACATCCTATACTATCAGCAACAATAAGTTATATTTTGGCACCAATGCCATGCTCCAGTATTTTTACCCGATTACGCTTAAAAGCCAAAATATAACAAATACCAATAACTTTGAACTGTCGGGCCCACAATCGCAGTTATTGTCAAACGTGTATTTTCAGGGCGATGTAACAATTACAAATAAACTAAAGACAGAACCCGGCATAAAAATCACTTATCTGTATAAATTAAAACCTAAAGACCTGAAAACTAAATTTCTGTTCTCACCATCGTTAAACCTGCAGTACAAGGTTAACGAAAAGCTTACATTTAAAAGCGGGTATTCACGCAATTACCAGTCTTATCATGGTGTAGCAGTTTTTGATTTACTTATACCTTTTGACCGTTACTTACTGGCAACCGATAATTTTCCATGCCAGTATGCAGATCATTTTTCGGTAGCCCTTAACTATTTTAACAAACATAACAATCTTGAGATTAACGTAGAACCTTATCTTTCACTCATGCGCAACCAATATCGCTTTCTTTTGAAAACCGATTTCTTTGAAGAGATACATCCCGGTTCCGAAAGCTTTGCTGGAAAAACCAATGCTTATGGCTGGGAATACTCGATGCGCAAGCATTATGGAAGATTTACAGGCTTAATAAGCTATACATGGGCAAAAACCAAGAAAAAGGAAAACGGGATCAACAACAATGAATTTTTTAATCCTTATTACTACCGTAAACACGACCTGGTATTTAACGCTTCTTTTTTATTAAAACCATGGTTCCAGTTTAGCTCCACATGGGTATACATGAGCGGAAACCCTTACAATATGCCTGTTGGCAAATACGAACTAAGGGGCAGAAGTGTACCGCTGTACAATAAAAATGAACCATATAATCTTCAAATGCCTGCATATCACAGGCTCGACATAGGGGTAAGGTTTATTTTTAATAAAGCCAGGCGCTATAACCACAACCTGATGTTTACAGCCTATAATGTATATTCGAGGATTAATCCTGCCTTATATACTTATCGTGACGTGGCTGATGGGAATCCGGATAAAGACCCGGACCTTTCTTTTAATACCCGGAATTTTTCGATGCTGGGATACTATTTTCTTGGTTTTATGCCCGCATTTGCTTACGAATTAAAATTTGAATAACCCGATGTTAAAGATTAAGGCATATTGTTTATTTCTATTCTTGTTTATTGTTTATGGCTGCGAGATTGTGGTAGAATTCCCTAAGTTTGACGGGTACCAGGAGTCGCCCGTGATTGAAGCTGTCCTTACCGATACAGAAGAAATTCAATATGTGAAGGTAAGCAAATCGGTTTCAATTAGTGACAGCATTTTAAGCCGTCCGGTAGAAAATGCCACAGTATATGTTTTCTCTGATATCGGCGACACAATATTTTATAACCACAACCATGACGGGTGTTATCAAAGCCCTTTGTTTAAGTCAGTTACAGGAATTAACTATACACTGTGTGCAATAATTGACGGTATCCCTTATTACTCATCAGGAAAAACTATTCCTATGAAAGGCATTGACTCTGTTTATTATAAATACCTGGAGCGATCTTACGGTTTGGAAGATGCATATTATGTTTTCTGTGATGTTGGTATAACAGATCAGCAGGAAATAAACTATTACCAATTTAACATATTCAAGAACAACAATTTATATACAAACGGGAACAGATTATGGGTTTTCAATGATAAATACAACAAAGAAATTAAAGACCTTAATTTGCCGGTTGCTTTCGAAAAGGGCGATACCATTATTGTAGAACTACTTTCACTTTCGAAAGAATTATATGAGTATTATTTTGCCCTTACAAATCAGGTTTTTAATACAAGCATTGTAAATATTGGATATAACTCCAATCTGCCCATGCTCTTCAATCCTATTGCAATGGGCTATTTTCAGGTGTCGTCTGTAAACCGCAGGACACTTATAATCGAATAAATTTATTTAAAAGAGGTAGGGTATTTGCTACCGGGTATGTCATTAGTGAAATTTCACTTAATAACATATTAAAAAAATGAAAAGATTGTATCAGTTTTTATTATTAGGATTAATAACGGGCGCTTTATCCCCTGTTATTGTTTCGGCGCAAAAATCAACCCTAAGCGGTTATATAAAAGATGCCGGAAACGGAGAAGCCTTAATTGGTGTTAGTGTTTATATCAAAAATTCAACAACAGGTGTTATAACCAATCCTTATGGTTTTTATTCTTTAAGCCTCAACCCGGGAACCTACAACATTCAGGTAAGCTATGTAGGTTACGATGTTATTGACACCATGATAAACCTTGAATCCACGGTAAATTTAAATTTTGAGCTTAAAGAATCCATAAGGCAGATTCAGGAAGTGAAGATTAAGTCATCACGGCCCCGGAAAAACGTAACATCTACAAAAATGAGTGTTGTAGCGCTATCGGGAAAAACAATAAACAGGATTCCTGTAGTGTTTGGTGAAGCCGATATACTCAAAACCCTAGCGATGCTGCCCGGGGTTAAGGCAGGCGACGACGGCGGTTCATCTATGAGCGTAAGGGGCGGGGCGCGTGACCAGAACCTGATCCTGCTTGATGAAGCTACAGTTTACAATGTAAGCCACCTTGGCAACATGCTGTCGGTATTCAACAACGATGTTATACAAAATGTAGAGTTTTATAAAGGAAACTTACCAGCCCATTACGGAGGAAGGTTGTCCTCGGTTATTGATGTGCGGATGATGGACGGAAATAAGAAACAATTTGGCGTTTCAGGCGGTATAGGCAGTCTTTCGAGTCGGTTAACCCTCGAAGGCCCTATAAAAAAAGACAAAGGCTCTTTTTTGATCTCAGGCCGCAGGGCATACTTCGACCTCTTGTCAAAAGCAATTCATGCAATAAACGATACATTTCCTGAAGTTCCGTATTATTTCTACGATCTGAACGTTAAAGGCAATTATAGCATTAATTCAAAGAACAGGATATTTGTTTCCGGTTATTTCGGCAAAGATGTGTATGAAATGAAATCTGAAAACAGCTCATACAAGGACTTTTTTTCCTGGGGCAATTACACCGGTACCCTGAGGTGGAATTTTATCGCGTCGGAGAAAATATTTACAAACCTCACATTGCTTGTCAGTAACTATAATTATAAGTTTGGCAACAGTTTTACCTACGAAAAACCGAAAAAGAAAAGCGAATTTAACTGGGATGCAGACCTTGTTGACTATTCGTTTAAATATGATGCCGGAATATACCTTAACAACAAGAATACCATTCGTGCAGGTTTAATCAGTACATATCACGATTTTAACCCCGGCAAAGTAATTGGCAGGGACGATACAATAAAATATAATTTTGAATTTCCGGCCAATAAAGCGCTGGAACATGCAATATACCTGTCTGACGAATATAAACTGTCAGAAAACCTTACCTTTGAGGCAGGACTAAGGTACAGTCTTTTCCAAAATATCGGAAAAGCAAAGATATATAAACTAAATTCAGAATATCAGACAATTGATACCCTGAATTATGCCAAAGGTAAAATATACAATTACTATCATTCGTTGGAGCCACGCGTTGCATTTAACCTGCGGCTCAACGATAATAGTTCGCTTAAAGCAGGCTACAGCCGCACAAGCCAGTTTATCCACGTGGCTTCAAACTCATCTACCAGCTCGTTAATTGATATTTGGGTGGGATCTAACCCTAACATTAAACCGCAACTGGCAGATTTGTTTAGCATTGGCTATTTCAGAAATTTTCTTAACAATACAATAGAAACATCGGTAGAGGCATACTACAAAAACATGTATAACCAGATTGAGTTCAGGGAATTTGCCATACCCCAGTATAACGACCGCATTGATGAAGATTTCCGTCATGGGATAGGACGGTCATACGGGATGGAACTGTTCGTAAAAAAACCGGAAGGAATATTATCCGGGTGGATCAGTTATACGCTGTCAAAATCTGAGAGAAAGATTAAAGATATTCAGGAAAAAGACTGGTTTCTTTCAACATACGACCGGAGACATGACTTAAACATGGTTGCCATGTATAATTTATCCAAAAGAATATTGCTTTCCGCCAATTTTCAGCTTAAATCGGGACGGCCTTTTACATCGCCTGTAAAGAGGTATTTATACGACGGAACAGTAATTCCGTATTTTTCAAAACGTAATGCCGACCGGATGCCGGTTTATCACAGGCTCGATTTTGGGTTTACATTAAAATCGAAAGAAAAACCCGGCAGAAGATATCATTGGGAAACTATTGTATCAATATTTGACCTGTATAACCGTACAAATCCCGTGTCAATAAGTTTCAGGCCCGATGAAAAAAACCCGGGGATAACCCGTGCATACAAAGAAAATTTCATGGGTTTTATGCCTTCTGTTACTTGGAATTTTAGTTTTTGATTTTAATAACAATAAAAGATAAATACATGAAAAAAATAATTTTCGCCTTCGTTTACATATTTGCCATCTATTCTTGCAACCTTGAACTGGAAGAAGAAATTTCATGGCAACTCGATGAATACCCCAATATGCTGGTAGTTGAAAGCATTATCACGAATGAAACCAAACAACAGGCGGTTTTGCTCACAGTTACCAGCGATTATTTCGACAAGGGTAAGCCCATAGGCGTAAAAAATGCAGAGGTTACCGTTTCTGATGGAAATAATGTTTATAATTTTACCGAAAGCGATACGATAGAGGGCTTATACCTGTCTGATAATATGTTTGCCTGTATCCCCCTGCAAACATATCAACTTTCAATTACGTTAGACAAACCCATAAACGGATCAACAGAATATTCGGCCGAATCTTATATGCACGAGGGAATAGCAATTGATTCATTAAGTTGTGAATTATACGAACTGCCGGAAATTGACATGCGTGACAAAGATAGTTCAACAGTAAGAGATACGACCATCCTGGCCATATACTATTTTGGACAGGAACCGGAATATGTCGGCAATTACTACCTCAGTAAAACATTCCTGAATAATAAGCCTTTGCAAAACGGACCAAAAGAGTATTATATTCAAAACGACAAGTACCAGAATGGCAACTATACACATATAAATGCACATATAGTAAATGTATCCGACGGAGATACAGTAATGTTCAGGTTATTCTCTATCGAAAGGTCATTTTATAATTATATTGATGCTATCCAGCTAATTGACAATACCGGCAGCTCTTTCAGTATGTGCGGCCCCCCTGCCAATGCCACTGGTAATATATCAGGCGGAAAAGCGCTTGGGTTTTTTGCAGCCTCATATGTGTCAGAAAAAACGGGAATTGTGGCAGACAGAAGATAAACAGGTATATTATAAAACAAAAGTATGCCCTGAAAGTCCTTTCTGACAAACCCTTAGAGGTCAGAAAGGACTTTTTATTTTGAATTGTTTTATAACAGGAGGTATGATAATAGGTATTTATTCCCCGCTTTTACCGTAAGCAGCGCCCAACTTGCCTTCTACGGCTATTCGGGCTATTGGAAAAGCCCTGGCGGCATGCAGCTGTTGCCGCCCCGCGCCATCTTCCCGAAACTGCGCGCTTACGGTGCAAGCCTGCGGGGCATGGTGGGCAGTGGCGTCGGCCACATCGAAATCGGCTACTACGACTCCTATGAAGACCGGAGCGGCGTCAATCCCTTTGTCAATAACAGCGAATTCCGCGCACTGCTCGGCTATGAGCGGGAAATAGGCCGGGATTTCACGGCATCTGTCCAATACTATCTTGAACACATGATGAACTACGGGAACTACCGGGATTCGCTGCCCTTTTTTATGCCTGTACGCGACCGCGACAGGCATGTGTTCACCTTGCGCCTCACCAAAATGCTGATGAACCAGAATCTAATCGTGTCGTTGTTCGCGTATATGAGCCCGTCGGACAAGGACGCCTATCTGCGCCCCAATATAACCTATAAGATTTCCGATATCTGGACGGTGGAGGCGGGCGGCAACATTTTCCTGGGCGACAGCACCACCAGTTTCTTTGGGCAGTTCCAGGACAACACCAACATCTACGCCGGGGCGCGTCTTTCGTTCTGAAACGTCAGGCGCTCATGCGACGGACGAGGACGCACGCGAGGGCAATCTTAATCAGGTCGCCGGGAATGAAGGGCACCGCGCCCAGAAGCAACGCCCGGGAAAAGGAGACGTGGAGAAACAGGCTTAACCACGCGGCACCCAGCATCAAGATCAATACAGAGGCCAGCACCATGGCTGTAAGCATGCCTGCGGGCGTCCTGCTGAAACGGG
>JAWOHT010000144.1:0-17081 GCA_046485045.1 Bacteroidales bacterium | reverse complement strand
TTTTAAATATTGTTTAATAATGGCATTTTTAGGTTCGGTAAGGATATTGCGCAAGGCAGTACGATCAAGCGGGTGCAGGTACGTAAGTACGGGCAGTCTGCCGATAATTTCGGGTATCAGTCCAAAGGCTTTCAGGTCTTGCGGGGCAATATACTGCAACAGGTTATCGCGTTCTACCTTGGCAGTATTTCTGGCGGCAGTATAACCCACGATCTTGGTATTAAGGCGGTTTGCAATTTTTTTATCAATTCCATCAAAGGCGCCGCCACAGATAAACAGTATATTCTTGGTATTCACGGGTATCATCTTCTGATCGGGATGTTTACGCCCACCCTGCGGGGGAACATTCACCACAGAACCTTCGAGCAGTTTGAGCAACCCCTGTTGCACGCCCTCTCCTGAGACATCACGTGTAATTGACGGATTATCACCTTTTCGGGCAATCTTGTCTATCTCATCAATAAACACGATGCCTTTTTCGGCTGCCTCTACATTGTAGTCGGCAACCTGCAGCAGCCTGGTGAGGATACTTTCAATATCTTCGCCCACGTAACCAGCCTCGGTGAGAACAGTGGCATCAACAATAGTGAATGGTACATGCAGCAATTTTGCTATTGTACGTGCCAGCAAAGTTTTTCCCGTTCCGGTTTCACCAACAAGTATAATATTGGACTTTTCAATTTCAACGTCGTCTTCGTCTTTGCGCGAAGTCTGCATGAGTCTTTTATAATGATTGTAAACCGCTACCGAAATAAACTTTTTAGCCTCTTCCTGGCCGATGACATAAAGATCTAAGAATTTCTTTATTTCAACAGGCTTTAAAAGCTTAATGGAATTTACATCAAACTCATTGCTCTTTTTAAGTTCTTCCTGAACAATTTCGTATGCCTGCTCAATACAGCTGTCGCAGATATGTCCGGATATACCTGCTATTAAAAGATTGGTGTCTTTTTTATCTCTGCCGCAAAATGAGCATTTGTCCATTGAATAAGCCAATTTTTTCAGAATTACGTTTTATAAATTCAAAAAGTTACAATTAAGTTCAAACTATATGTGTTTTAATTATTTTTTTACAGGTTTTTCAAGCACTTCGTCAATCATACCATACTCTTTTGCCTCACTTGAAGTCATCCAGTAATCACGGTCGGAGTCTTTTTCAACCTTCTCAACAGTATTGCCGGAGTGTTCTGCAATGATAGAGTAAAGTTCAGTCCTGAGCTTAAGAATTTCCCTTGCTGTAATTTCGATGTCGGCAGCCTGTCCTTGGGCCCCGCCCATAGGCTGGTGAATCATTATACGTGAGTGTTTAAGCGCCGAACGTTTTCCTTTTTTGCCGGCACATAGCAATACAGCGCCCATTGATGCTGCCATACCGGTACATATTGTGGCAACATCGCAACTGATATATTGCATGGTATCGTAAATACCTAACCCGGCATGCACTGCACCGCCCGGGGTATTGAAATAAATCTGTATGTCTTTTCCGGGATCGGTAGAATCGAGGTAAAGCAACTGTGCCTGGATGATATTGGCCACATAATCATCAACCGGTAACCCAAGAAATATAATCCTGTCCATCATCAGCCTTGAGAAGACATCCATCTGGGCAATATTCAACTGCCTCTCCTCAATAATGGTCGGGGAGATGTAACTTGAAACTACCGATGAATAGCTGTCGAGGGTAATACTGCTTATACCCTTATGTTTTACGGCATATTTTCTGAAATCATCTGCTATACTCATAATCTGTTTTCTACGAAGGTATTGATGTATAAACTATTTTTCAAGCAATTTGTTGAATTTTTCCGATGAAATCTCTTTCTCTTCAATTTTTGCAGTGTTCTTTATAAAATCTATGATTTTATTTTCAAAAATTCTTTCTGCCATTTTCCTGCGTTCTTCATCCTTTTTGAGCAATTCATTTGCATAGTTGGCAAGATGTTCTTCCGGAAAATCCGAAATACCATAATATTGCGCGAATTGTATCCTGGTGAAATTTTTGGCATACTCAAGCAACTCTTCTTCAGTGACTTTCAGGTTATTTTCTTTGCTAACCTTATCCTTAATCAACTGCCATTTTAAATCTTCAAGAAAGTGGTTAAAATCTTTTTCAATCTGTTCGGGGGTAAATTTATCTTTGTTTACCTGCACAAGCCAGCGTTTAAGAAATTCCTGGGGAAGGTCTTTTTTAAATTTTCCAACATAAAACTCCCTAACGTCAATACTGAATTTATAGGCTGCATCGTGGTTAAAATCGGATTTGATGATCTGGTCGAGCTTGTCATGATATTCTTCGGTTGATTTTACAGCATCTTTTCCAAACAATCTGTCGTAAAATTCCTGGTTAACTTCGGCATTTTCAAATTCAGTCACCGATTTTATTTTAAGAATAAACTCGCCGTTGATCAGCTCCACCACGTTGATATCTACTTTGAGTAACGATGCCAGGTCTACATTGTTGGGATATGCTTTCTTGAGGTTGACCTGTATTTCGTCATCTTTCTTAATGCCCAGCAGGGTTTTTAAAATTTTATCGTCCTGAATCATCTGCAGAGAGAGAGAAGCGTCTTCTACCCTGATACCTTCATCTACTGCATTACCCTCGTTGTCAACCTGAATGATATCGGCTTTAATCACAGACTGGTTGCCGGCAGCGTCTTTTTCGATAAACTTGCCAAGCCTTGCCCTGTATTTTTCAGTGTATTCATCCCTGATCTTCTCATCAATCTTAATTTTGTACAGCGCAAATTTATCCTTGGGCGATACGGTGATATCGAGTTCTGGCGCCAGGCCTACATCAATTACAAATTCAAAGGATGTATCATGGTCCCAGTCAAAATTCTTTTGCCGTGTTTCATTGGGAAGCGGCTCACCAAGTATATTCAACTTTTCGTCTACGAAATATTTTGTCAGTGTTTCGTTGAGAATATTGTTTACTTCCTCAACAAGCACAGGCTTACGGTATAGTTTATTAACCAACCCGAAAGGTACCTTTCCGGGGCGAAAACCATCTATCCTGGCTTTACGCCTGTAATCTTTAAGGGTATTGCCAACGCGTTCCTCATAGTCATTTTTCTCAATTACAACGCTGATAACCGAATTCAGTTCGTCTGTTTTTTCCCTGCTAATGTTCATCCGATATTAAATTTATATTGCCATATAATTTCAAAAAACCGTCAATACCATCAATTACTCAATGACAGCATTGCGGTCAAACAGGTTCTGAAGAAGGCACTCCGCCAATGTAAATTTTCTAAGTCGTCCCTTCTAAGAAAATCTATATCGGGGTAAACTTCTCATCCCTTCATCCTTTACCACTGTTTACTATTCATTATACTTACGTGCGGATGAAGGGACTCCCCGATGTAGATTTTCTAAATCATACTTCCTAAGAAAATCTATATCGGGGTAAACTTCTCATCCCTTCATCCTTTACCACTGTTTACTATTCATTATACTTGCGTGCGGATGAAGGGACTCGAACCCCCAAGCCTTGCGGCACTAGATCCTAAGTCTAGCGCGTCTGCCAATTCCGCCACATCCGCAGATTTTTTTGAGCTGCAAAATTACCATTTTTATTTATAATAGCATATATGAATATGAAAAGATTTTTTTGATAATCCTATATGGTTGATAATTTGTTTATTTTCATTTCAGCCTCACGACCAAATAGGCAAATAATTTATTAAATTAGCAACAATAATTCGTTTTTGATTGTACAGCATCTTTCGATATACTTTCATTGCACTTGCCATATTTTTTTAAATATTGATAATTACCAACTAAACAAGCCGAAAAATGAAAATTTTCAACTTTACATCCTGGATTACCGGTGCAGCTGCCGGAGTACTTGTTTTACTTGCGCTTATCGCATTGATTTTCAAAGTAGAATTATTAGGAGTGCGACATGTTTACAACTATTTTCATATTGCCAACAGCCTGTTGTTAATTGCTATACTTTGTTCAATCAGGTATTATAAAAGCATAGGAAAATAGTTGTTCGAAGTTCGTGGTTTTATACAACCCTGTTTAGCGGCAACCCGGTCATAATTTGCATGCATCATTACGCTAACGCATACAAATAATCATAACTTCAATGCGTGCGTTAATGTTGAAGATATTATTTAAATATCTGCCAAGGTAGCGTATTCATAATATCTTATGTAAAAGAACGATCAGCCAATTGCATTAAAAGTAACGGTAAAATCTTTAAAAAAAAATGAGCCTGTTTTCACGGAAAAAATTATCAGAGTAATTATTAACTTTACCGCTTCGTAAAAAAAATAATAACCTGTACCATACTCTCGACAAATAATTATAATATTTGAAAGATTTCAGGCAGGTATTTAAAGTTTTTTACTTTTCGAAATATGAAATATAATAATAAAAGGTGAAATGGTACAAGAAAGAATAAAAATAGGGATTACCCAGGGAGATATCAACAGCATAAGCTATGAAGTAATTATTAAGTCGCTTACCGACAGCAGGATCATGGATGAATGCATCCCTATTGTCTACGGTTCGCCAAAAGTCGCTGCATACCATAGAAAAGCGCTGAATATTGATAACTTTAGCTTCAACAGCATAAAATACCCCGAAGAGGCCAATCCGAAAAGAGCCAATATTATCAACTGCCTGGACGATTCTGTTCGGGTGGAACTGGGAAAATCAACCCAGGCAGCCGGAGAGTCATCTTATATTGCACTTGAAATGGCAACCAAAGATTTGATAGACAATAAAATAGATGCATTAGTGACAGGCCCCATCAACAAACACAATATTCAGTCGGATAAATTTAGTTTTACAGGTCACACAGAATACCTTGAGTCTAAGTTCCCCACCGATGGGGCATTGATGCTGATGATCAGCGACATAATGAAGATAGGTGTTGTCACCGGACATGTGCCGTTTATCAAAGTAAATGAATACCTTACCAAAGATGTTATCCTTAACAAACTTCGGATCATGAACAAATCGCTGATGATGGACTTTGTGATACGCAAACCGCGTATTGCAGTTCTTGGCTTGAACCCTCATGCCAGCGACAACGGCCTTATCGGTAGCGAAGAGGCTGAAATAATCCTTCCGGCAATTGATGCTGCCAGGGAAAACGGCATGCTTGTATTCGGGCCCTTTCCAGCCGATGGTTTTTTTGGCGCCGGCACTTTTACAAAGTACGATGCCGTTCTGGCCATGTACCACGATCAGGGTCTCATACCGTTTAAAGCCATGATGGCAGGGGGAGGAGTAAATTTTACCGCCGGCCTTTCCATCGTGAGAACATCACCTGCACATGGTACATCTTACGAACTTGCAGGAAAGAATGAAGCTTCACCCGACTCTTTCAGAGAAGCCATTTATTTTGCCAGCGATATCTACAAAAACAGGAAATCATATAAAGAACTCAGTGCCAATCCGCTTAAAACATATAACCTTACAGAATTGTAACAGCGCTATTATTTTCAAAAACATAAAAAAAACAAGGACTTACAACTATGTATGAGTACATCGAAGGTAAAATTGACGAAATAAACCCTGCCTATGTGATACTTGAGAACAATGGTACCGGATATTTCATCAGCATTTCATTAACTACCTACAGCCAGATTCAATCAAAACAGAATATCAGGCTGTTGACCCATCTCGTGATCAGGGAAGATGCACACCTGCTGTACGGTTTTAATACCAAGACAGAGCGCGATGTGTTCCGCCAGCTCATAACGGTATCTGGCGTAGGCACCAACACTGCACGTATGATGTTGTCGTCTATGTCACCTTCGGAAATCCAGAAAGCGATTATGACAGCCAACGTGGTACAATTGAAAAACATTAAAGGCATAGGTTCTAAAACTGCCGAAAGGATCATCGTGGACCTGAAAGATAAAATAAGTCAGGAAACGGGTGGTGAAGAATTATTTTTTGCAAAAGACAATAGAACCAGAGATGAAGCGTTATCTGCTTTAATAATGTTAGGCTTTCCGAAAGCAGCTGTAGAAAAAATTGTTAACAAATTTATCACAGAAGACAAAGAGATTGCTGTGGAAGATTTAATAAAAAAGGCTTTAAAAGCCCTGTAAGATGTTTTTCTTAGAAATATATTAATAATTTAAAAGAAGGTTCTGTTGAAAGGAAAAAGAATTATAAAAGGAATAGCATTTATCTCTTCCCTGGCCTTGTTTTTTGCATCTTCTGTCTTGAATAAGTCGGCCTATAATTCTTCTATGGCACAACCTCCCGACACAACGCGAAATGATAGAATCGACCTCAGATACCCGTTTAACGATGAAAACCGCTATACCATTAACAGACAGGAAACCCCTCCACCCCTTTATCTCGATAATCCTTCCAATATAGAGTCTTCTGTTGAATACGACCCTGAAACCAACGAATATACAATAAAAGAAAAAGCCGGCAGCCTTGATTTCCGGCGTCCGACAGTAATGTCGTTTAAAGAGTTTTATGAATATGAATCAGAGATAGCGAAACGCAACTACTGGCTGCAAAAATCTCAGGAAAACAAGACAGGTAAAGCGCGTGGCCCGATAGGTACTATAAAAATGGGCGAAACATTTGATAAGGTTTTCGGTACCGATGCCATAAACATAGTACCGCAGGGATCAGCAGAACTAATTTTCGGCTATAACATCTCACGAATAGATAACCCTGCACTTTCTGAAAGAAACAGGCGTAACGGCGCTTTCACTTTTAAAGAGAAAATTCAGATGAACGTTACCGGTTCTATCGGCGATAAAATGGAACTTGGAATTAATTACAATACCGAAGCAACCTTTGATTTCGAGAACAAAACCAAGCTCGAATATGCAGGCAAGGAAGATGAAATTATTAAGAAAATAGAAGCGGGAAATATCACCCTTCCCCTTACCGGGTCTTTAATCTCCGGCAGCCAGAGCCTCTTCGGCCTCAAGACCGAGCTTCAGTTTGGCAAGCTAACGGTTACCAATGTTTTCAGCCATCAGCGTGGCGAATCGTCGGTGATTGATGTACAGGGGGGAGCTCAGGTGAAAGAGTTTGAAGTTAATGTTGACGAATACGATGCAAACAGGCACTTTTTTCTTTCACATTTTTTCCGCGAAAATTATAACAACTGGTTGAGCACGCCGCCTTACATCTCATCGGGTGTGCGAATAGAGCAAATTGAAGTCTGGGTGACCAACAAAACCAGCAATTTCGACAGTGACAACCGCAATTTTGTTGCATTCATGGACCTTGGTGAAAGTTATTCGCTTGAAGATGCTACAATGATTCAAAACTTTCAGGGTCCCGTTGAATTTATCCGACCTGTGAACCAGCCCGATTATCCTGTTTCTAACGATGCCAATGCACTGTACGCAGAAATGGTGCAGAATTACCCCGGCATTAGGAACATAAAAGACATTGCAACTACACTTGCACCCCTGGAGGCTTTTAACCTGAGAGGGGGCAATGAATATGAAAAGGTGGAAAACGCCAGGAAACTATCAGAGCGTGAATATACAGTAAACAGAGAGCTGGGTTATATCTCGCTTAACTCATCCCTGCGCACTGATGAAGTGCTGGCAGTGGCCTTTGTTTATACCCACCAGGGAAAAACCTACCGGATAGGTGAAATCTCCACCGAAGGGGTGAGCGCCCCAAATGCCCTCATACTAAAGCTTATCAAAGGTACCAGCCTAAGCCCGAAACTCAAAACCTGGAACCTGATGATGAAGAATATATATTCGATCAATGCCTATCAGGTAAACCGCACCGACTTTACGCTTGATGTTTTGTACAGGAATGACGAAACCGGTGTGGCCATGAATTACATTAAAGAACCTTCGGCCTCCCCCGCTTTTCATAATAAAATTCTTCTTAGGGTTATGGGCCTTGACACCCTCGATTCGCGAAACGAACCAAACCCCGACGGTCAATTCGATTATATCGAAGGAACAACCATTATCTCTTCAAATGGCAGAATTATTTTTCCGCTTGTAGAACCTTTCGGAAAAGACCTGCGGAAAAAAATTACAGGAGGAAGCAAGACGAATGAAATCAATGACATAGCAGACAAATATGTTTTCGAGGAACTCTATGACTCTACACAGACCAAAGCAAGTCAGATAGCAGAAAAAAACAAATTTTTCATGGCAGGCACCTACCAATCGGCTTCCAGTTCGGAGATACAACTAAATGCGATGAACATACCGCGAAATTCGGTAAAGGTATCTGCCGGTGGCATTCAGCTTACCGAAGGTTCTGATTATACAGTGGATTATGCGCTGGGCAGGGTTAGGATACTCAACCAGGGATTGCTCGAATCAGGCACTCCACTCAGGATATCGCTTGAAAACAATGCCCTTTTCAACCTTCAGACCAAAACACTTGTGGGTACCCATATGGATTACAGGGTATCTGACAATTTTATTATAGGGGGCACACTGCTCAAACTTACCGAAAGGCCGTTAACGCAAAAGGTGAACATGGGCGATGAACCCATCTCGAATACAATATGGGGGCTGAATACTTCGTACCAGACCAAATCACAACTGTTAACAGGACTTATCGACAAGCTCCCTTTTATTGAAACCAAACAGGTTTCGAACATATCATTCGATGCTGAGTTTGCTCATTTAATACCGGGACAGGCCAAAGCCATCGAAAAAAACGGAAGGGCCTACATTGATGATTTTGAAGGAACAGAAACATCTATCGAGCTCAAAACCATGCCATCGTGGGTACTGGCGAGTACACCGCGCGAATTCAGAGAAGGGCAGCTAATCAACAACCTGGCCTATAATTACAACCGTGCAAGACTGGCCTGGTATATGATTGATCCCCTGTTTAGCCGCAATTATGCCAACACCCCCGACCTGCCCGAAGAAGATAAAGACAACCACTTTATTCGTGAGATATACGAAACAGAAATTTACAGGGAAAAACAAAGCGGTACAGGAATCGAAAGCCCTCTTTCGGTGCTGAACCTCGCATTTTACCCTGATGAAAAAGGACCTTACAATTATGATGTCAGGCCGTCAACTTATTCCAGCGGCATCAGCAGCAATGGTTCCCTCAGAGACCCTGAAACCCGCTGGGGCGGTATCATGAGAGAAATACAGACCAGTGACTTCGAAAATTCCAATGTAGAATATATAGAATTCTGGCTGATGGACCCGTTTGTTTATGATTCAACGGCCCCTTCCGGAACCCTTGGTGGCGACCTTTACTTTAACCTGGGCGAAATCTCTGAAGATATACTCAGAGATTCAAGAAAATCCTTTGAGAACGGACTACCTGCATCAGGCGAAGTAACACTGGTTGACACCACAGTTTGGGGAAGGGTGCCCAGAACACAATCGGTTGTCAATGAATTCAATACCGATCCACTCACCAGACAATACCAGGATGTTGGGCTCGACGGATTATCAAATGCCGATGAAGCCGATTTCTTTAGTTGGTACTTAGATGAAGTGGCAGGCATTGTTGACCCGTCATCAACAGAATACGGGCAAATTAAGCTTGACCCTTCAAACGACGATTTTCATTATTATCTTGGTTCCGATTATGATGAACTGGGCCTTGGTGTGTTGGAGAGGTATAAAAAATACAACGGCACCGAAGGCAACTCACCGTCTACCGAACAGTCGGGAGGAAATTTTGCAGCCGCCAGCACCAAGCCGTCTGCCGAAGATATTAACCGCGATAACACCCTTAATGAAAACGAAGCCTATTATTCTTATAACGCGAGCATTAGACCCGAAGACCTTAAGGTAGGAAAAAACTATATTGTGGACAAGATCAGGGGCGAAGATAAAGATGTAGACTGGTTCCTTTTCAGGATACCCATAAGCGATTATAAATACCGCTATGGAAACATCGAAGACTTTAAATCTATCAGGTTTTTAAGGGTGTACCTGAAAGATTTTGGCAAGCCTGTTATTTTAAGGTTTGCAGAACTTCAACTGATAAGGGGTGAATGGAGAAAATACCGTTTTGACATGAACGAAGGTGGCCCCGGGCTTGCCGAACAGGTTGAGGACGGATCTTTCGAAATTACTGCTGTAAACATCGAAGAGAACTCGAAAAAAACACCGGTTAATTATATTCTGCCACCCGGTATCAGCAGGGTGATTGACCCCAGTCAACCGCAGCTTGCAGAGCTTAATGAACAGTCAATGGTATTCAGGGTATATAACCTGGCAGATGGCGATGCACGGGTAGCTTATAAAAACGTTGACCTCGACCTCAGGCAGTATAATAAAATTAAAATGTATGTACACGCCGAAGCACTGGCAGGAGATTTAACGTTAGACAGTACCGATATTACAGCCTTTATTCGGATTGGTTCTGACTACCAGGACAACTACTTTGAATACGAAGTGCCCCTCAGGATCACCCCGGCCGGTGAATATACCAATGGCGACGAAAATGAAGATGACCGCAAAATTGTTTGGCCGGATGAAAACAGTTTTGACATTGATCTCGAAAAACTTGTCGCCCTAAGGGTGGAAAGGGACAAAGCCATTCAGCGCGATCCGATGTTTTATGACAAAACAAGGATTTACCGCAAATATGATGACCGTAACAAACGTAATAAATTAAAGGTAAAGGGTACCCCAAACCTAAGCAATGTAAGGACTATCATGCTTGGTATCAGGAACCCCGGTAATTCAGACAACCAGTTTACCAACGACGGGTTACCGAAAAGCGCCGAAATATGGTTCAACGAACTCAGGCTTGAAGACTTTAACAACAAGGGGGGATGGGCAGCCAATGCCCGCGTGCAGATGCAGCTTGCCGACCTTGGCACCCTTTCGGTAGCCGGAAGCACTATGCAACCCGGTTTCGGGAGCATAGAACAAAAAATAATGGAAAGAAAACATGAACAACTCAACCAGTACGATATCTCTTCCAACCTTGAACTTGGTAAGTTTTTCCCCGAAAAAGCCAAAGTTTCCATCCCTGCATTTGTTGGCGTGTCAAAATCAATCATCAATCCCGAATACTCGCCCAAAGAACCCGACCGACTGTTAAAAGAGGTACTTGATAATGCAGAAACAAAAGCTGAAAAAAACGAAATAAAAGCAATATCACAGGACATAACTGAGCGTAAGAGCATAAATTTCACCAATATAAGGGTAGCCCAGGAGTTTAAAAAACTAAAACCCTTGTCTCCTGCCAACCTCTCTGTAAGCGCAGGCTACAGCGATGTTAAATCGCATAGTTACAAGGTAGAGCGAAACGACCTGATAAAGTACCGCGCTGGTATAAATTACACTTATGCAATGAGGCCTGCTAGTATCGTCCCTTTCAAAAAAACCAAGGGGATGAAGTCACCCTATTTAAGCCTGGTAAAAGATTTCAATTTCAACCCCTTGCCTTCACAGTTCACTTTCAGGACCAATATAGACAGGTACTACAACGAGATCAAGCTGCGAAATGTACTTGACAAGGACATTAAGATAGACTCTTCTGTAAACAAAGATTTTACGTGGAACCGGTTTTATATGATGCAGTGGCAGCTTACACGGACAATTAAAGTTGATTTTTCTGCAACAAATATTGCCAGGATTAACGAACCAACAGGCGCTTACGACCTTTTCCGTGAGGGTAATAACCAGTACTGGAAAGACTCTGTTTGGCGAAGTATAAGAAATTTCGGGACAAATAACAGCTATGACCATACACTTAATGCCTCTTACACCCTGCCTATAAACAAAATACCATTGCTCAACTGGATATCTTCTACGGTAAGTTATAGCGGTAAATTCTTTTGGGACAGGGGGCCTATCTATGAAGGTGATTACACCCTGGGCCATACCATCCGAAACGCCAACTCCATTCAGTTTAAAAACCAGCTTAACCTATTGAACCTATACTATAAGATAGGGTTTATTAAAAGGATAGACTCCAAGTACAAAGGAGCCAAAAAGCCCGAAACTGAAAAAAGATTCAAAACGGTAACTTTTTCAAAAAGGTCATTTCTCAAAGCGGGCCAGCCAAAAAATATTATCCATAAACTGGGAACAACAAAACTAACGGTTGCAGTAATTGATGCCGATAATAATGAGGTGGAAGTTGAAACTGATATTATCAACGAAAATAAAATTACCGTTACATCCGAAACGGATATATCAGGTATCACCGTTAACATTGAAGGACAGATAGAAAAAGGTGAAAACCCGGTTATCTATATTGCAGAAAACTCGGTGAGGTTTTTAACAGGTTTAAAATCAGTAACCATTAATTATTCAAGAAACGGCGGCACAAACCTGATGGGTTATACAAACGAGACCAGTTTGTTCGGCCTCACCTCAACTGCATCAGGCCTCGCACCTGGTATACCTTTTATCCTCGGATGGCAGGATTCGAGTTTTGTAAAAAATGCTGCCCGCAACAACTGGCTTACTACCAATCCGGCGTTCAGTAATCCATATTCGATGCAGTTTACCGAAAACCTGAACCTGCAGGGTACATTTGAACCCTTCAGGGGGCTGCGCATCGATCTTAAGGCACAAAGATCTTATACACAAAATATTACCGAATACTTCCTTCCACCCGAATCAGCCGGAGGAAACTTCAGCTTTGCAAACCGAATTCAGAACGGCAACTTTATGATGTCTGTGATTACTATCGGTACTGCATTCGAAAAACTTGACCCGGAAGATAACTTTAAATCGGAATATTTTGAAAACTTCAAACGCTACCGCACCATTATTTCTGGAAGGCTTTACAATAAAAGGGTTGAGGAAAGCGGCATAGGCTATGGAGGCTCCCCTGCGGCCGTTTTGGAGAGCGGTTATGCAGACGGTTACGGGTCTACCTCGGCCGAAGTAATTATTCCGGCATTTCTCGCGGCATATACCGGCAAAGACCCCGGAAACGTCACTCTTAAGCCATTCCCCGACTTCCTGAGCATCCTTCCAAACTGGTCGGTGAATTTTGACGGACTGTCGCGAATAGCCTTTTTCAAAAAATTTGCCAATAATATCACCTTAAGGCATACCTATCAGTCATCTTACAATATAGGCTCTTATACTACATTCACCGACCTTACTTTTGAAGATGACGGGATTGCCTATATCAGGGATTTTAATAACAATTTCTATCCCGAATACCTCATCAACTCTGTTTCGATCACAGAAAAAATAAGTCCGTTGATCAATATAAACATTACATGGAAAAATAACCTGCTTACACGGTTTGAGCTTGGCAAATCACGCACACTGGCATTAGGGCTTGCAAACAACCAGGTTACAGAATCCAGAAACGATGATATTATTATAGGCTCAGGGTACAGGTTTAAAGAGGTACCCCTTACCATTAACAACCAGACCATAAAAAGCGACCTTAACCTGAGGGTTGATTTTTCAATTCGTGATAATAAAACCATAATAAGGCAACTGGCCCAGGACATGGAAAATGAAGCAGAACAGGTAACAAACGGGCAAAGAATTATAAAAATGAACATTACTGCCGATTATGTCCTCAGCCCGCGATTCAACCTGCAGTTTTTCTTCGACAGAACGCTCAACGACCCTTACAGTTCGAGAACATTTCTCACTGCCGACACCAATATCGGTTTCAGTATTAAATTCTCGCTGCAGTAACATCATGTTAAAAAAAGCTGATAAAAATTACCTTTGTCTCCCTGAAAAAAAGTGTATTTTTGTTCAACTGAAAACAAAATTAACATGAATATACCAAAAGACCTTCGGTTTACAAAAGACCATGAGTGGATAAGAAACAGCGGCAAAACTGCTGTTATTGGCATTACCGATTATGCACAGGGCGAACTTGGAGATATTGTATTTCTTGAAATTGAAACCCAGGGTGAAGAGCTTGTTCACGGTGAAGTATTCGGCACGGTGGAAGCAGTAAAAACAGTATCCGATCTTTTTATGCCGGTTGACGGTAAAGTGCTGGAGGTTAACCCAAAACTCGAAGAAAAACCCGAGCTGCTCAATAAAGACCCTTATGGCGAGGGCTGGCTGATTAAAATTGAAATGAAAGACGCTTCACAGCTCAATTCGCTGCTTACACCCGAAGATTACGGGAAGCTGATTAACGCTTAATATCAAAGCTTTTCTGCAATTTTGCCGTTGTTGTTGCCCAGCTCTTTCACAACCATCTGTATGGTTGTTTTGTTTCGTTGTTCCATAATCAGTTCTTTGTTTTTCATTACACGGTTTATGGTAGTATTGTCGTAATACCTTATCGTTATTAATTCCAGTCCTTCGGTTGTTTTTACATCAAACTCCTTTTCAAGTTCAGCTTTTACCGGATTTATCCTAAATGTATCGTTGTTTACCAGCACCTTAAAACTTACGGCCGAGTTTTGCATCAGGTTCATCCTGAGGCTGTGCCTGGCAAACGAACCAAAAATTTTCTCCAGGTTATCTTCGGCAATAAACGACAGGTCGCGCGGAAAAATCTCTATCAATACCTGACCCAGCTTAAAAATAAACGAAGGGATAAGCACATCATAAGTATCGTCACCGATGATGGTACCCTGAAGGTGCGGTTCTGAAAATGACCTTACATGCAGCCTGATCTTCTTCCTTTGCAACGGCTGCACTGTTTTGGGGTGTATAACACTGGTTCCGTAATAAGCCAGCTCAATGGCATCAATATAAGATATCTTATCGAGTTTCAAAGTATTGTCGAAATATTTCGGGTCGGCATTCAACACACCCGCGACATCTTTCCAGATTGTTACCTCTTTGAGATCGAGAAAATATGCAAGCACCGCTGCTGAAAAATCCGACCCTTCCCTGCCAAGGGTGGTAGAGAGGTTATTGAGTGTTGAGCCTAAAAATCCCTGGGTAATATAAATCTTCGAATCCTTAAAATGAAATGCCTCACTCACAAATTTCCCAGACATTTCGTAATTCACTTTTGCCTCGCGGTAATTGTTGTCTGTCTTAAGATATTTTCTAATATCCATCCATTTTACATCCATATTTTCAGACTGAAGATAATGGGCCACAATCTTCGTTGATAAAAGTTCACCATAACAAACAATCTGATCGTATTCAAAATTGTAATGCAGCGAAGGCTCCTCATCGAGCTTTTCTATAAGCTTGCCAAATGTATGTGCGATGTCAGCGAATACCTCCTCTCTTTTTCCGGCAAAAAGCCCGTCAATAATAGCATAATGATAATCTTTCACAATCTGCAGGCTTTGCCCGAGCTGCGGGCTGCGGTTATAATAATCTTCGGTGACCTTCTCAAGTGCATTGGTCATTTTGCCCATTGCTGAAATCACTATCACCAAAGGTTCGTTGTACATACCAACGATCTGCCTAAGCCATTTTACAGCTTCGGCGCTTTTAATAGAAGCCCCGCCAAATTTGAATACTTTCATCGTTAGCGCTATTATCTCAAGTTTAATTATGAAAAGATAGTACAATTCATTATATCATTATTATGACAAACCGCATGGTGCCATAAAAAAAACATCGGAAATCTCTGTTCATGCATTAATAGCAGCGATACAGGAGAAAAAAAATATTGAAATATGAATGACATACTTTAGTACCCAGCGGGTTTATTTGTCTAAAATGTCCTGAAAATCATCAACCCAAAGCCTGTATCTGCTAATTTACCGGCAATCATTCGGTTTTATGAAATAATATTCCGACTTTTGCGCGGTTTTAATTCCAGATTCATTCATACAATAAGACAGTTCATTTGTGGCTTTAGAGCAACTAATCGGTAAAGCAGAAAAACACCCTCACTTCAATTCGTTGACCGGGCAACTTAAATCTTCGATCAAACGGTTATATCTCAAGGGATTGTCCGGTTCATCAAAATCATTGTTCTCAGCCGCAATCATCAGAAATACCAGTAACAATCATCTCTTTATACTTCCCGATAAGGAATCTGCGGCATACTATTACACCGACCTTCTCAACCTCTCTGGTGATAATAAAATCTTTTTTTTCCCTTCATCCTATAAGCGGTCAGTGCGTTATCAGCAGAAAGACAATGCCAACATTATTCTGCGCAACGAAGTGCTGAATGCCGTCGGTGGTCTGAAAAAAAAACCGGACGATTCCGCCGGTCACTTTATTGTTGTTACCTGTCCCGAAGCTTTGGCAGAAAAAGTTGTAACCCATCAAAAACTTTTGAAAAACACGCTTAAACTTGTAAAGGGCGAAAAAATTGGAATTGAATTTATAGAGGAGGTTCTTCATGAATACCGGTTCCAAAGAAGCGATTTTGTTTATGAACCGGGACAGTATGCCATTCGGGGAGGTATCGTTGACATTTATTCATTCGCGGGCAAAGAGCCTTACCGCATTGATTTTTTTGGTGATGAAGTTGAATCAATACGTTCGTTTAATATCGAAACACAACTTTCAGAACAACATTTCGAACAGATATCTATACTCCCCGATGTTCAAAAGTTCTCTATTAATGATGTTAAAGAATCGTTTCTTGATTTCATACCCTCAGATACCCTGGTCTGGATCACAGACACACGGTTTGTCGCAGACACCCTGGACGATATATTTGAAAACACCGATAAACAAAGAATTACCGAAGACAATATCACCTGGGAAAAAGAACTTAACCTTATTACAAGCCATTATTTTATTGACTGCCTGAACCGTTTCAAGACCTTAGAAAGCGGGGCACGCCCCTTTTATACCCCCGATCAAGAATTTGTGTTCAATTCGTCTTTGCAGCCAGCTTTCAACAAAAATTTCAACCATCTCCGGCGAATAGGTCAAGAACCCGGTCTCGTCCGGCGTCCGGTAAGCCGACGTGAACTTGCCGAGCGTCAGGATGGTGCCCGTGGTCTCCTGGCCATCGCGGCCGATGAACGACCCCTCGCGTAGGGTCACCTGGCCCGAACGCTGGATCTCGTCGAAGAGCGCCGCCGCGAGGCCGGTGATGTCCTCGATGTCGGGAAAGTAACCGGGCTCGACCAGCGGGCGCACGCGATCGAGGCGATCGGGGCGGTCCGCGGTCAATGGCGACTGGTGCAGCAGCGTCTCGACTTCCTTCGCCGCGAGGCGCACGTTGCCGGAGATCTCCTTGAACTGCAGCTCGCTCTGGCCCCAGCGATCGGTCAGGCGCTCGCGCACGACCTCCTG
>JAWOHT010000121.1:0-16509 GCA_046485045.1 Bacteroidales bacterium | reverse complement strand
CATACAGGGGTGATCCTAATCAGCCCGTTTTCATCTCTTTTAATCAGGTTATTTATGATGCCTTCATAAATAACCTGATTAAAAGAGATGAAAGCGGGCTGATTAGGATCACCCCTGTATGAGCGGTTGCCGGTCTTGGAGGAGACCCATACCGTAACGGGAGCTATGAATATTATATCAATGAGCGTAAAAGAGACAACGATCCTAAAGCAACAGGACCTTTTATTCTTGCGAGCCTTGAATATGAGGCCATGCAGAAAAAATAACAACCCGAACCCGATTACAAAAAAAAAATCCTGAATTCAATTCAGGATTTTTTTTAAGCGCATAGGAAGTAACCATCCAGAAATATCTGGTAAACTGAAATATTATTTAAAGATAATTTTCGTTCATAAATTTAAATATTTCTTCGCGCCTCGGTGCCGATGACTGAGCGCCAATTTTCGCCACAGACAGGGCGGCTGCAGCATTTGCAAATTTTACTGCTTCGAATATATTTTTATTTTCAGCAATAGCAACTGCCAGTGCCCCGTTAAAAATATCGCCGGCAGCTATGGTATCTACAGGATTGATTTTAAAACCTGCTACCAGTTCAGATCCACTGCTGTCAAGCACCATGGCGCCTTTGGAGCCCAGGGTGATAATCACCTTATTCACCCCTTTCGAAATAAGTATTTTTCCCGCATCTTCCGCTGAATCTTCATCTTCGACACGAATACCGGTGAGGGTTTCTGCCTCTGTTTCGTTGGGGGTGAGAATAGAAATATATTTTAAAAAGCCGATAGAAAGTTGTTGCCCCGGTGCAGGGTTGAGGATTACCCTCTTGCCATTGTCAAAAGCCAGCTTGGCAGCATATTCGAGCGTTTTTAACGGAACTTCAAGCTGCATCAAAACAATGTCGGCGTTTAATATCGCCTGTTTGGCATTTATAATATCATAAACCGAGAGGTTCATATTCGCCCCGGAGGCAACGGCAATAAGATTATGGCCGTTTTCATCAACAAAGATTTCGGCAACTCCCGATGGCAAATCATTGTCTTTGATAACATTGTCCGTATTTACACCTTCTTCTTTAAAACTTTTAATAGCCCGTTCGCCAAACATGTCGTTGCCCACACGCGCCACAAAAGTTATTTCACCTCCGGCCCTTGCTGCAGCAACAGCCTGGTTAGCGCCTTTGCCCCCGGCAGCTGTATAGAATTTTCCTCCAAGTACAGTCTCTCCCGTCCCGGGCAATCGGGGCACTTTAATCACCATTTCGGTATTAGAACTTCCAATAACAACTATTTTCATAATTTATTAATTTCCGCTTTGCTAGTTTGAACAAAGTTACATCGGTTTCATAGCAGATAAAATATTTCTTATTAACAAATCGTGAATAAAATGTAAAGTAAAAGAAAGAACCTAAGACACTTTAGTATTTCTTAATGGCATTATTTTGTTTCAAGCAGCACAGAGAGTTCCATCTCATCGTGGATGAATTTATCTTTCAGCTCCGCAAATATTTTCTTCGACTGATAATTGACACTCCATTCGGTTCGGTCGAGTATAATTTTCTCAGTAGAGGCAGATACATTGCCGTCTTGTATCTTTATTACAGCTTTAAAGCTGATGGGCTTCGTGATATTTTTAATGGTTAGGTCGCCTTTGATAAGATGGGTTCCCGTAAAGTCATTATTATCAGCCTCCGGATTTTTTAATGGGGCAACCTCTTTAATGATAAATTTTGCAACAGGGTGTTTTTCAACATGAAAAAAGTCTTCTGATTTCAAATGGTCAACCAGCATTTTGTTCATTGATTCTGTTGTAAGGTCATAATCTACAATAGATTTCATGTCAATGACAAATTCCCCGCCTGAAATTTTCTTATCAGCATTCAATATCACATGGCCTGATGAGAGTTTTACGCTGCCATTATGCTGGCCACCCGGTTTTGAACCCGTCCACAGCACTTTGCTTTTTGAAAGGTCAACATTTTTTCTGTCGGTGCCTGACTGCCCGTTTGTTTCTGCAATCATTAACATTGCGGGAACCAGCATTAGTATCAATACTTTTTTCATAATAACCTCCTTTATTATTTGTTTTCTTTTTTGCAATTTATATTGACAGGTAAACAACAATATTATAAAACAGTTTATGTATGCGTAGTAGATTTATTTTTAAATATCAGACATATAGCGAATTACCACCATAAGTTTAACAAATCTTTAACAAAAGGAGCTGTATCGGGGAATGTAGACAGCTCATTGGTTTTTTAGGGTAATCAGTTTTTTTCTACAACAAGCCCGCTGCGTTCGAGCAATGCATCAATATCGGGTTCCTGTCCCCTGAATTTTTTATACAGTTCCAGCGGATGTTCAGAACCACCTTTTGACAAAATATTCTCTCTGAACATCTGCGCAGTGGCCTTATCAAAGATGCCATTCTTTTCGAACACCGAAAACGCATCGGCGTCGAGAACTTCTGCCCATTTGTAGCTATAGTAGCCCGAAGCATATCCGCCGGCAAAAATATGTGAAAAATGGGTGCTGATAAGGCATTCATTCATTGGTTTAAACAGTTCTGTAGGTGCGATGGCATTTTTTTCAAACTCCTCAACAGGGCTTATAACAGGTTCGGTAATAGAATGCCATGCCATATCGTTTATGGCATAGGTAAGCTGACGCACGAATAAGTAGCCGGCCTGAAAATTGCTGCTTTCGATAATACTGTTCAACAACGATCCGGGCATTTTTTCACCCGTTTCGTAGTGAATCGCCACCTTATCGAGCCACTCTTTTTGTCGTGCCCAGTTTTCCATTATTTGCGAAGGCAATTCAACAAAATCCCAATATACATTTGTTCCTGAGAGGCTTACGTATTTGCAGTCTGTGAGAATATAATGCAATGAGTGGCCGAATTCATGTAGAAAAGTTGTAACCTGGTCGTATGTTAGCAGCGAAGGTTTGGTTTCGGTTGGTTTGGTAAAATTAAAAACCAGCGACACATGCGGCCTTATGTTTTCGCCGTCTATTTTATACTGGTCGCGGTAACTGGTAGCCCATGCCCCTCCCTGTTTGCTTTCGCGCGGATAAAAGTCAAGGTACAGGACAGCAAGAAAGCTCCCGTCTTTGTCATACACCTCGAAAGTCTTTACATCGGGTTGATAAACAGGTATTTTGTTGTTTTCTTTAAACGTAATGTCATACAACGATGTTGCGAGGTCTAAGACTCCTTTCTGTACATTTTCCAGCTTGAAGTAGGGCTTTGTCATTTCATCGTCTACATTGAATTTTTCCTTTTTCAGTTTCTCGGAATAATATAACCAATCCCAGCGTTGAAGCTCAAAATCTGCACCCTGGCTCTTGGCAAATTGCTGCATTTCTTCAAATTCTTTCTTTGCAAAAGGCATAGAGGCATCGAGCAGTTCGTTAAGGAACTGGTTAACGCGCCGGGGTGTTTCGGCCATGCGCATCTCGAGCACATAATCGGCATAGGTTTTATAGCCCAGTATTTTCGCGAGTTGAAGCCTTAATTCTGTTATTCTTTTAACATTTTGCCGGTTGTCTTTTTCATTGCCATGAAATGCTTTGGAATTGTAAGCTTTATATATTTCTTCCCTAAGTTTTCTGTTATCGGTGTATTGCATAAAAGGCAGATAACTTGGTATCTGAAGTGAGAAAACCCATCCATCGAGGTTTTTTGATTTAGCGGTCATAGCAGCTGCCTCCCTTGCACTCTCCGGAAGTCCGGCAAGGTCTTTTTCATCTGTTATATGAAGTTGATATGCATTGGTTTCTGCAAGTACATTATCGTCGAATGTAAGGGTGAGTTTGGACAGTTCAGTGGTTATCTCCCTGAATTTTTCTTTGTTTTCTTTGTTAAGATTGGCACCCTGCCTTATAAAAGATTTGTAGGTTTTGTCAAGCAACATATTTTGTTCAGTATCTAAATGATTTTGATCTTTTTTTTCCACTACCGATTTTACTTTCTGAAACAAAGCCTCATTGAGGGTGATATCGTTTGAAAATTCGGTGAGTTTCGGAGATATTTCCTGTGCCAGCATTTGCATGGTGTCGCTGGTGTGCGCGCTGTTTAGGTTAAAGAATATGCCGGCTATCCTGTTAAGCCGTTCCCCGGCCAGGTCAAGGGCTTGTATGGTATTGTCAAAATCGGGTTTGTCGGGGTTGTTGATGATATTATCTATTTCTGCCCTTGCCTCTTTTATAGCGCTGTCTATTGCAGGGACATAGTCGTTAATCGTGATTTTATCAAAAGGTGCTGTCTGATACGGTGTTTTAAAATCACCCAGCAATATATTTACACTTTCCATTTTATTTTTATTACAAGAGATGAAAATAATGACTAATAATAACAATTGAGATATTTTAAACCTTTTCATAACATTGATTTTTTGGTTTCAGGTACAATGCTATTTTAAAATTCGCTCTTTTACAAATATTTAGTCCCTGTTTTTTATGATTATATCTTAAAAATTTCCAAATGGCAAAAAAATACAAACAATTTATAGACAGGGCAATTATCTAATGCTTTAATCGCATATTCTGAAAAAAATTAAAAACCTGTGTTTATACCTGCGCCCCCATTCCCGGTCGGCCGTGGCATTGCTTGTATTTTTTTCCGCTGCCACAGGGACAAAGGTCGTTTCTACCAACCTTTTTTTCTACCCTGACAGGTTGTACCTGTTTATCCTGACTGTTGGGTGTTCCGCCACTTCCTTTGTTGAAGGATGATCCATATTCGCTTTTTGAAGTTTCCATTTTGCTCATATCGAGCTTGCTGGGTGCCTGTCCGCGCTGTACCTGTGAAGAATCCCTGATAGGTATCTGCCCCTTCATCATTATGCCTACAACCTCTTTGTTGATGCGTTCAACCATGGTTTCAAAAATGTTGTAGGATTCAAGCTTATAAATCAGCAAAGGGTCTTTTTGTTCGTATGTTGCACTCTGTACTGCCTGTTTAAGGTCATCGAGTTCGCGGAGGTTTTCTTTCCAGGCTTCATCTATGGTATAAAGAGAGATTGATTTTTCGTAGGTATTTACAAGCTCCCTGCCCTGAGAATTATAGGCTTTTTCCAGGTTTGTCAGGATATTGTATGTTTTTACCCCGTCTGTAATCGGCACCACTATATTTTCATAAACTTTTCCCTGTTTTTCAAAAACGTCTTTTATTACCGGGTATGCCTGTTTTGCAATTTGTTCCTGTTTTCGTTTGTATGTATCCCTCAGGATAGTATAGAGCCTTTCGCTGATTTCTGAAGAATCGAGCTTAAGGTACTCATCCGGATTGATATCGGGCTCAATAGAAAGGGTACGCAGCACGTCGAATTTAAATTCGTCAAAGTCAATATTTCCGTGTAGTTGAGATACCACCGACTTGCACACATCATACATCATGTCTGCAATATCAATCTGTATGCGGTCTCCGAAGAGTGCATGACGGCGTTTGGCGTATATCTGGGTACGCTGCATGTTCATCACATCGTCGTATTCGAGCAGACGTTTTCGGATACCAAAGTTATTTTCTTCTACTTTTTTCTGGGCCCTTTCAATGGAGTGGGTGATCATTCTGTGCTGTATCACTTCGCCTTCTTTAAGACCCATTCTGTCCATAAGCGAAGCAATGCGGTCGGAGCCAAAGAGGCGCATGAGATCGTCTTCGAGCGACACGTAAAAATGTGTTGAACCGGGGTCTCCCTGACGGCCGGAACGTCCCCTCAACTGCCTGTCAACACGCCGTGACTCGTGTCTTTCGGTGCCGATAATGGCCAGGCCCCCTGCCTTTTTTGTGTCGGGGGTTAATTTAATATCGGTACCACGACCTGCCATATTTGTGGCAATCGTTACATTACCCGGTTTGCCGGCATCGGCAACTATTTCGGCTTCACGCTGGTGAAGTTTTGCATTCAGTACGTTATGCTTTATGCCTTTTATTTTCAGCATTCTGCTTAATAGTTCCGAGATTTCAACCGATGTTGTTCCAACAAGTACCGGCCGGCCTGCATTTACAAGGCTAACAATATCATCAATTACTGCATTGTATTTTTCACGTTTGGTTTTATATACCAGGTCTTCGCGGTCGTCTCTTACTATCGGTTTATTTGTGGGGATAACCACCACATCGAGTTTGTAAATATTCCAAAACTCACCGGCTTCGGTTTCGGCAGTACCGGTCATACCTGCAAGTTTATGGTACATTCTGAAAAAGTTCTGCAGGGTGATGGTGGCAAATGTCTGGGTGGCAGCCTCTACCTTTACATGCTCTTTAGCCTCAATGGCCTGGTGGAGGCCGTCGGAATAACGTCGTCCTTCCATAATACGGCCGGTCTGCTCGTCAACGATCTTTACTTTATTGTCAATCACCACATATTCTACATCAATTTCAAACAGGCTGTATGCTTTAAGAAGTTGATTTACTGTATGTATACGGTCAGACTTGATGGCATAGTCCTGTAAAAGCTTGTCTTTATTTTCAAGAATTTCTTGCTGGCTGAGACCAGAATTTTCAAGTTCTGCTATTTCTGAGCCAATATCCGGCATCACGAAAAAGTGAGGGTCTTCAGAAGATGAGGTTATCAGGTCAATACCTTTGTCGGTGAGTTCAACAGAATTTTGTTTTTCGTCAATAATAAAGTAAAGGTCGTCTGTAACCTTGTGCATGTTTTTATTATTGTCCTGCATGTAAAAATTTTCTGTCTTAAGCAATAACGCTTTGTTGCCCTGCTCACTCAGGAATTTAATAAGCGGTTTGTTTTTTGGCAATCCTTTAAATGCCTGTAATAGTTTGAACCCTCCTTTTTCGGTGTCGCCCTCTGCAATAATTTTTTTCGCTTCGGCAAGGTAATCTGTTACGATTTTTCGCTGTACGCTAACCAGTTTTTCAATTCTTGGTTTTAGTTCTTCAAATTCCTGGTTGTCACCCCTTGGTACAGGGCCTGAAATAATAAGCGGTGTACGGGCATCGTCAATCAACACCGAGTCTACTTCGTCAACAATGGCATAATGATGTTTTCTTTGCACAAGGTCATGGGGCGATAAAGCCATGTTATCTCTGAGGTAATCGAAACCAAATTCATTATTGGTACCGAAAGTAATATCGGCATGGTATGCTTTGCGGCGGCTTTCTGAATTTGGCTGGTGTTTGTCAATGCAATCAACAGAAAGCCCGTGGAATTCATAAATAGGGCCCATCCACTCTGAGTCGCGCTTTGCCAGGTAATCGTTTACAGTTACTATATGAACCCCTTTGCCGGCAAGGGCATTGAGAAAAACAGGCAGAGTGGCTACCACTGTTTTACCTTCACCGGTGGCCATTTCGGCAATTTTACCCTGGTGAAGCACTATGCCGCCTATAAGCTGCACATCGTAATGCACCATGTCCCATTTTATTTCGTTTCCTCCGGCAATCCAGCGGTTGTAAAACCTTACCTTGTCACCGTGTATCTGAATACTTTCTCGTGTTGCGGCCAGGTCTTTATCAAAATCGGTGGCTGTGGCTTCAAGGAAATCATTGTCGTTAAACCGCCTGGCTGTTTCTTTAACAATGGCAAAGGCTTCAGGCAGAATTTCATTCAATACAATTTCGAGCTTCTCATCAACCTGCTTTTCTGTTTTATCAATGTCATTGTAAATTTTTTCTACCTTGTCAATTTCTGCTTTTTCAGTTTCTGCCTGCTCTTTCAGGCTGGCTATTATGTCTTCTTCGGGTTTGATATAATCTTTAATCCGCTGTTTAAGTTCAATGGTTTTGTCCCGAAGCTGGTCGTTGGACAATCCTGATAGTTTTGGGTATTCTTCCCTGATTTTTTCAACAATGGGCATGATCACCCTGATATCTCTGTCTGACTTATTGCCAAAAAAACTTTTTATAATATTTGAAAATACTGCCATTTGAATGTTTTTTAGAATACAATATTATGAATTCAAATTGTTAACCTCTAAATTTAGCATTAAAAAGGGTGTAAATTTAGTCTGAATTGTTGAAAATGATATATAAACCAGGTTCAATTCTTATACCATTTTTTTTAGGTTTAACTATAAGCTTTGTCAGGTGATATTTAGCTGGTTTTTCTTTTCATCAGCAGCGTAGTAATTAGATACAGCATGATGAGCAATGAAAAAAACCGGGCTATTCTGCCGATATAGTCACCGTTTTTTACATAAAAGGTAATTTTATCATTGGCATTAATCTTTGCCCTGATGGCGTCTCTCTGCCACCATCCCAGGTGTTGCACCATATCGCCCCTCTGGTCAATAAAGCAGCTAATGCCGGTATTTGCCGAACGTGCAATACTGCGCCTTGTTTCTATTGCCCTTATCCTTGATAAAGCATTGTGTTGCCTGTAGCCGGGTGTATCGCGCCACCATCCGTCGTTGGTGATGACAAAAATAAAATTTGCCCCATTCCTCACATATTCGCTTACATATTCGCCGAAGACCGATTCCCAGCATATTACCGGGGCAATGAGCAACGAGTCCTGCGGGGCGCGAAAATTTTCTCTTTCTTTCTGCGTAGACCAACCCCGGGTAGTGCCACCCAGCCTGATGATGAGACTGTTTAGCACCCTCATAAACCGGGCATACGGCATTTTTTCAACCCCTACTACCAGTTGTGATTTGAAGTAATCTTGTATGATTCGGGTTGAGTCAATCTGAAGGGCTGCGTTATAACTCTCGTAGTAAATGTTTGATCCAGGAATTTTCTTAGCGGTTTCACTCAATGTGTCGTTGTCAAAAATCCTTCGGAAGCATTGAGCGCCCACCACATATTTTGTCTTAGGGTATTGGGTAAGAAAACCTCTTATGAGGCCTATGTCCGGAACGTGTTCAATCTGGTCGAGCCATATGCTGTTGTTGATAGAAGTTTCAGGGCCAACAATATAATCGGTGGCGCTGTCGGTATATTTTCCTGCCAGCTGTAGTTGAATGACCGTTTGTTCGTAAGGATCGGAAATGAATTTCCGGTAAGGGTCAATATTTGGCTGAAGTACCACTATATCCCTGGGGTTTGGCACCTCTTTGTATTGGTGGTACCTGATAAATGAGATGATGATGGGTGCAAGAAGCACGATAAAGAAAAAAAGCAATATACCGGCTGCCTGACGGATGTTTTTTATTTTGCGATAGTTGCGGTATGCAGTGTACAATAGCACATTACAAAGTAAAATCCAGAGAGAACCGCCAAGTACACCTGTGCTGTCGTACCACTGGATAAACTTGGTTTGATAATTGAAACCATGTCCAAGTGTTAGCCAGGGCCATGTTATTTCTGCATTGAAATAAAAATGCTCGAATGTAACCCAGAAAATTATAAAAGCAAAATAACCCATTTTATCTCCCAGGCGACGTTTTACAATATGGAACAGCCAGAAGACAATACTTGTTAATAATGTATTAATAAGTACGGCAAATACTACCCCTACTGCGGTTGCATAGTATATCCACCAGGTGGTTGCTGCATTCCATATGAAAAAAGCAGGAAAGGCATATAGAAATGCATTCACTGATTTTAACTCCTTTTTCCTGTCGTCTAAATAATCTTCAATAATTAACAGCGGTATAAAAGCAGCCATAAGAATAAGCCCGTGACCCCACTCAAACCAGGCCGGGGTTAACAAAACACCACTAAGGGCTGAGAGAAGCATGAGTTTGGTTTTATTCATCTTAAAGAAATTTTAAGCAGTGATCTTTTGGCCTTAAATCTTATTGCCATTTAACAAGCGATACTATGATGCAATGGTGTTTTTAAATTATTGAAGCTTTTTGACAAGAATTGTTAATTTTTTGTAATGCTCGTCACTAACAGGCACCAGCGGGAGCCTGACATGGTTTTTCACGATACCGAGTATCTCCAGCACTGCTTTAATCCCCGAAGGGCTTCCTTCTGCAAACAGCGCCCCTATCATGTCGAGCAGTATGTAATGAATTTCTGCAGCAGCCTGTATGTCAGATTCAATGGCGAGACTTACCATATCTGAAAATTCTTTGGGAAAAGCATTTGCAACCACCGAAATTACACCCGAACCGCCAAGTGCAATGATTGGCAGTGTATTTGCATCATCGCCTGAGATCACGAGGAAATTTTTCGGTTTGTTTTTTATTATGTTCATAATCTGGCCCAGGTCATTCGATGCCTCTTTGATGGCAATAATATTCTTGTTTTCCTTGGCCAGCCTAACTGTAGTATCAGCAGAAATATTAGACCCTGTCCTTCCGGGAACATTGTAAATGATAACCGGTACCGAGCTTACATCTGCAATGGTTTTAAAATGAAGGTACAATCCTTTTTGAGAGGGTTTATTGTAATAGGGAGCTACCGAAAGAATGGCATCAATGCCTTCAAAATCAGCGTTTTTTATGCTGTTAACAACCTCCTGGGTATTATTGCCCCCCATACCTACCACCACTGGCACACGCTTACCCACCACATCAATCACATGATTTACAACAGCCTTTTTCTCATCTTTTGAAAGGGTTACATTTTCTCCTGTTGTGCCAAGAGCAACAACATACTCAACTCCTTTTGCTATGATGTGTTCAAGCAGTTTTTCAAGCGATTTGAAATCTATGGTCCCGTCTTCCCTAAAGGGCGTAACTATGGCTACTCCTGTACCTTTAAATTTTTGTTGTGGCATGGTTAATTTCTTTTAATGATGCTAAGATAATGCATAAGCTGGTTAATAAGAAAGCTTAGTTGCAGTTCAAGTTCTACTTTCTTATCTATTTCTTCCTCAAGTTCATTTTTTCTTTTAACTGCTTTCTTGTCTTTTGAAATTTCCTGTTTGATATCGTGAATGGCCTCCTTTTCTTTTTCAATGTCTATCAACAGGTCCATGTAGTTGGGCTCGGCAAAAAACTTGCCTGCTTTAAACCGCGAAGCCGACAAAGCTAGTATGTAATTAATTGGGTAATACGATTCAAGGCAGAGATTGATAAGAATATCAAACGGTTTTTTAATAAACTCTTCTACACTCTCTGATTCGGGGCAATAATACCAGTTGAGGTTGTTCTTGGTAAAAAAATCAAAACCTTTTCTGTAT
Organism: Bacteroidales bacterium; assembly: GCA_046485045.1. Taxonomy (GTDB): domain Bacteria; phylum Bacteroidota; class Bacteroidia; order Bacteroidales; family UBA10428; genus JAFGPL01. Next base: position 5,471 of record JAWOHT010000121.1, on the reverse strand, counting down.
AAATAATGGTCAACAAGCTTTTTGCTGTGAACATAGCCTAAAGCCGAAACTTCAATATTTTTCTGGATGAGTGTTTTTGTAAAATCTTTGATAATCTCAAAACTCACTGTGTTGGTGGCATTGTAAATAATACCAACAGTCTTTGCTTCGTTAATATTACAAACCAAAGGGTTTCTTTTAATATTCCTCAGTTTTCTTTGGAGTAGTTTATTCCCTATAAATATTTTGGTATTATGAATTAACTTCATGGTGCAATTTTAAGAAATTAGCTTGATAAATCCATAGCGCTCATAAAAAATTTTGTTATTCAAGCAGCTTCAGAAAATCATTTTCATTAATAACAGGTATTTCGAGCTCATATGCTCTCTGTAATTTTGCAGGCCCCATATTTTCACCGGCCACAATATAATCGGTTTTTGAAGAGATTGAACCTGTATTTGTTCCGCCATGTTTTTCAATTAACGCTTTTAATTCATCGCGTGAAAATTTCGAAAATACACCCGATATTACAAATGATTTACCCTGCAATTGGTTTCCTGCTTTTTCTTCCAGGCCTTCATTCATGTCAAAACATATTCCGGCATCTTTCAGCCTTTCGATTAGTCGCTGATTTTTCTCATCTTTAAAAAACTGTATGATGCTTACGGCAATTTTATCTCCTATTTCTTCAACAGCAAGAAGTTTTTCCATACCTGCATTTTTCAGGTTGTCGATACTTCTTAAAGACCGGGCAAGCTTTTTGGCAACTGTTTCGCCAACGTATCTTATTCCCAGGGCAAATAACACCCTTTCGAAAGGAACTTCCTTTGATTTTGAGATACTATTCACCAGGTTTTCTGCCGATTTTTCAGCAAACCGCTCAAGGTTCACCAGATCCACCTTTTTTAAACTGTAAAGATCGGCCTGGTTTTTAATAAGTCCCTGGTTATACAACTGTTCGATGGTGGCCTCTGCCAGTCCTATATCCATAGCCCTGCGGCTGACGAAATGTTCAATTCTTCCCTTAATTTGTGGGGGACACCCGTTTTCGTTCGGGCAGTAGTGTTTGGCTTCGCCCTCTTTTCTTTCGAGTGGTGTATTGCATTCTGGACAAGCAGTTATGTATGCAACCGGTTGCGAGAAGAGGCTTCTTTTAGATTTTTCAACACCAACCACCTTTGGAATTATTTCGCCACCTTTTTCAATATATACATAATCATCGAGGCGGATATCGAGCAAAGCAATCTGGTCGGCATTATGAAGTGATGCCCTTTTAACCGTTGTGCCTGCGAGCTTTACCGGTTCGAGATTTGCCACCGGTGTGATGGCTCCTGTACGTCCTACCTGGTAATCAATAAATAGCAGACGGGTAAGCTCCTGTTCTGCCCTGAATTTGTATGATATAGCCCATCGCGGAGTTTTTGCAGTAAACCCCAGCTTTCTTTGCTGTTCATAACTGTTTACTTTTATCACTACACCGTCAATGTCGAAGGGCAGTTTTTTTCTGGCCGTATCCCAATGGTCAATATATGAGAAAACCTCGTCGAGGGTATTACAAAGCTTCATATATTCGGGAATCTTAAACCCCCATTCTCTTGCTTTTTGCAAGGTTTCATAGTGCGAACCGAAGGGAAGTGTTTCACCCAGCAGAAAATAGAAAAAGCAGTCGAGTGGGCGCCCGGCAACCTGTTTCGGGTTTTGTATCTTGAGTGTTCCAGCCGCAGCATTTCGTGGATTGGCAAAAAGAGGCTCCCCGGCCTCCTCGCGTTCGCGGTTCATTTTTTCAAATCCCTCATGCGGCAGGAAAATCTCTCCCCGTACCACAAATTTCTCGGGATAATCATCTCCTTTTAGTTGCAGGGGTATGCTTCTAATGGTTTTTACATTATCAATCACGTTGTCGCCTTTTTCTCCATCGCCCCTTGTAAGGGCCTGCGCAAGTCTGCCATTTTCGTACGTTATACTTATGGATGCCCCGTCGTATTTGAGTTCGCAAACGTATTGTACCTCTTCTTTAAGTGATTTTACTATCCGGTTGTGAAAATCGTTCAATTCCTGCCTCGAATAGGTGTTGCCCAGTGATAGCATCGGGTATGCGTGAGGCAATTGCTTAAAATTACGGCTGATGTCGCTTCCGACCCGTTGAGATGGAGAGGCGGGATCATTGAATTCAGGATGGGCTGCTTCAAGGCACATTAGTTCTTTTATAAGCACATCGTACTCAAAATCGCTTATCGAAGGCTTGGCCAGAACATAATAATTGTGATTGTGTTCGTTGATCTTTTCACGCAACTGAAGGATTCGTAGTTCAGCATTTTTTGGGTCCATGAAGCAGAATAATATTGGTTGAAACCTTTTATAAAATACAATGTCAAAAATATAAATATTCAGGTTTAAACAGAAAAAACTGGTTATATAACTGCTTAAAACCACACGACGATCGTGTGGTAGTGGATTTTGTTTTTTTACAAACTTGCTCCATATGAGGAGCAGGGATTAATGGGGGTATATTGACCACAAAGCACACAGCGTTTTTTCACAGAGGGCACAAAGGAGGATTTTTAAAATGCGGGTTAGGGCATGTATACTGCTCAATAAAAACAAACAGGCACAAGCGTAATGCATTGTGCCTGTTTTTGTTTTCACAATATCTAAAAATATTTTATTCTTTAATTATTTTTTGTGTTATTATATCCCGATCATTGCTGAGTGAAATATAATAAATCCCTTGAGGAATATTGGAAAGATTGATCGTTTGCGTCCTTTTGTTAACCTTTCCACTACTAATTAATTGCCCTGCGACATTACGAATGCTAAAAGTACTATTCTGGTTGTAAAATTCTTCACTTATTTTCAAAGTTAAAACATTTTTTACCGGGTTGGGAAATGCATCTAATTTATTTATAGATGGCGCATTTACTGAGGAATAATAAACACCTGATTCTACTTCAACGAATTCGAAAACCGATTCACAAAGATTGCCATCGTTATTGTGTGATGTTACAGCAAGGCCGATATACGCTTCAGAAGCCATTTGTGAAAAATGGTTGCCAACAATTGTATCCCATACCTCTCCATCAACGGAAGTATAACCCGTGAAAACAGTATCTACACGAGTCAGCTTTATCCAGTAAGGAGCCACACCACCTGACGCAAATCTGGGTCCGTTTTTGCTATTACCACCTGCACCTGTTGCAAGTCGGGCCTGGAAATAAATTCCCCTCTCAGGTGTAACAAGCATATTAACAAATGCAGCGTTGGTATCAAGAGATTCCCGGATCATAATGCAAGCTTTGGCATCGGGAGCTGTTAGCACTATTGATGAAACCAATGCAGTAATTTCACAATCGCCCTCGGATGGCTGATAAACAAAATGAAATGCATCAGCAGTTCCATATATGTCGGCCCCTGAACCACTAACGTAAAATTTTTCATTATCAAAATAGGCAGTACCTGCAGCGGCCACATTGCCAATGTCAGTAGATTCCCAGCGTTCTGGTAAATCTTGTGCCTGAGTTACTGATACTACTAAAAAAACAAGTGAACTTAAAAGGTAAATTTTTTTCATAATTTAAAGATTTGAAATAGTTATTACTATTATAGAAAATCCAAAAATATAACATTTATATAGCTTTTGCAAGCTCTGTTTACCCAGCCTGCAATAAAGGGTAATCACAAATCGGAGCATATGAAAATATATCGAACCCCGGTATTAAATAACCTGATAATTGAATATGGAATTTCCGAGGCATGCGTCACACTTTTTTAAACGCGCGCCATACGGGGTGTGACTGTTTAATCGCTTCCAATAATTCCTTAACAATTTTTGGATGTAAACTTTTTCCTGTATGAAAAGGAATTTCCATCCTGATTTTTCCTTTTCATAAATCCGATGGCTGCCTTTACTACGGGTAAACACAAATCCCGTTTTTAAAAGCATTCCTTCTGCTTGTTTAGCTGCAATGTCATCAAAAAACTTATAGATACCTTTATTACCAAAGGAAAATTAAGGCAAATGGCTATTTGAGCCACCCCGTTGCAAAAACAAAATGGCACAAGCGGGACGCATTGCGCCAGTTTTTTTACAGCCTTGGACCAGATAGGGGAGGGGGGTGAATGTTTTTGAATTGAAAAAATTGCCGGATGAAAATTAATTCTTAAATTGGGTTGATAGACAAAAACAGTAAAATTTATGATGCTAACCAACAATGAAGATTTTTTTCATTTTTCAGTTATTTCGGGCATTCCGGGGCAGAAAACAAGGTGCGCTATAATAACGAAAAAGACAGGTGCGTTTATGGGGTTGTTTCAAAACTTAAACCAATGCCATACGCGAAATATATGTACCTTTTGTTCGTAAAGTAGATATATTTGGATGTTGGCAGCAAACAATAAGAATATCAAACATGAAAAAATATTTATTGATAATACTATCTTTTATTTCATTTGTAAGTTTTTCTCAGGAAATTATGACTATAAGAGAAGTTTTTAATTACGACATAGGTGATGAATTTCATTTCAAGATTAGCATTTTTCCTGGTTTCGATTATCCTTATCCTGATTTCCAAAAAATAGAAATAATTGATAAGAAAAATTATGAAATAATGGATAGTATGCTATACCGTCAAGTTTTTACCGAGTATAAATTTTCCTATTATAAAGAACCTTATGAATATTATATATCCAGAATCGATACTCAAGAAATATATTTTATTAAACTTGATTCATCCATTCGTGAATATGATCCATTGTATAATGCGGATACCAACAAGAACGAAGATACATGGGAAATCTTTTTAAAAGATACGATATTTCAGGATGTTAATTTTCAGTGTGGAAAAGTTATTAATGGTATCGAGTTTTATAATTCACATGGTGAATTTGATCATTTTATCAGATATTATGGAAATGGTTTAGGTTTAGTTTTTAGCAGTTCACATAATAATTGGGATGGACTATTTTATTACAACAGAGAATTAATTTATTATAAGAAAGGTCAACAACATTGTGGAAGTGTGAATTTACCTACTATATTAATGAATTACTTCAATAATTCTATATCAATTTATCCTAATCCCACTCATAATAAATTTCTCATACAATGTGATAATAATTCTGACAATTTTAATATCAATATATATAACTTACTGGGTATGTTAGTTAAATCAGTTCCTGCTTATCCTGTTAATACATGGATTGACATTTCCAAATTGTCAAAAGGTTACTATTTATTAAGACTCAGTAATAATAATCATGATTATATTACTATCAAAATGGAAAAACAATAATTGTCTGCTGCCGTTTGGGCAACATACGGAAAGACTCTCTGCAAACCAATAATTTATGAGAAAAGTTATAAATTGATTATATTTGTAAAAAGGAAAATAAAATGATTGAATATAAATCAATAATCAAAAGAAATCCAAATAAAAGATTTGGAAAGCCTTGTGTAAGAAATACAAGGATTACCGTATTTGATGTACTCGGATGGT
>JAWOHT010000068.1:0-33896 GCA_046485045.1 Bacteroidales bacterium | reverse complement strand
AGATTAACAGGGATAAAAATGCTGTTCCCGTTCTATCATACAGTTAGCAACACTCCCCTGCCCCATCTCGCCTGCCTTTACAAAGTAAGGACAACCGCTGAATTCATCAGGGATATAGATTTCTTTCTGAAACACTACCAGCCGTTAACATTACATCAGCTCATCGCGCTGGTGCATGAAAACAAACAGCCAGGGAAACCCTCGTTTTTCCTCTCCTTCGATGACGGCTTAAGCGAATTTCACGATATAGCCGCCCCTATACTTCTGAAAAAGGGAGTTCACGCTACCTGCTTTCTCAATTCAGCTTTTATTGACAACAAAGATTTGTTTTACAGGTACAAGGCTTGTCTGCTGCTAAAAGAAATACATGCCAGGCAAGATGCCCTGCTGCCTGAGTACAGAAAATGGATAGCCCAAAAAGGCGCCCCGGCATTGTCGCCAAAAAAATTCTTAATGAATATCGGTTTTGCCGACAAGTATCTGCTTGACGAACTTGCGGTGGTTATGGGATACAGTTTTGAAGATTTCCTGAAAAAACAGCAACCCTATCTTACCTCATCGCAAATCGCAAATTTAATCGCGAAGGGGTTTACATTCGGCTCACACAGTATTAATCACCCCGCATTCAGCGATATTTCGCTCGAAGAACAAATACGACAGGCAACAGAAAGCACCATTGAAATCGAAAAAAAATTCAACCTTGCATACAGCACTTTCTCTTTTCCGTTTACAGATTATGGCATTAACCGTAATTTTTTTGTGAATATCAACAAAGAGGTTAATTTTGACCTCACTTTCGGTTGCGCCGGAATGAAAACCGATATCATAAAGAATCACATTCAACGCATTCCGGTTGAAGAATACAATATAACTGCCGAAGCAAGGATAAAACGCGACTATTTTTATTATCTTATTAAAAAACCATTGAATAAAAATACGCTGGTAAGAGAATAATGACAGATATCAGGAACATAACCATTTCAGGATTAAAACTTTTTATTGAATCTGATGAGTACAGGCATATGCCGGTAATACCCATCAGCAAGCACCGGGCCATCGCGCATCTGAATAATCCATCGGCAGACGCGAATGACAAAGTCCTTTTTCTTGCCTATGACGATAACCGGTTTGTTGGTTACCTGGGCGCAATGCCCGATATACTTACCATTGACGGTAATAAAATAAAGGTTGCATGGCTAAGCTGCATGTGGGTCGATTCATCGCAACGCGGCAAAGGTATAGCCCCTGCATTGCTTACCCATGCCCACAAAATATGGGAAGGCAATCTTCTTATCACCAATTTCATTCCCATAGCCAAACGGGCCTATGACAAAACAGCTCTTTTCACAGAGTTAAAAAACCTGCCCGGGATAAGGGGATATCTGCGTTTGAACCTTTCAGGTATTTTGCCTGAGAAGAAGCCCTTTTTAAAAAAATTCCGGTGGCTGTTAAAATTTTCCGATGCGCTTTTAAACATCCCGAATGAAATAAGGCTGATAAGATGGAAATCGGCTTTTGCAGCAAAAAAATCTGATTTTGAATATGTGAATTATATTGATGACGAAACATATGCTTTAATTAAATCGTTGATTAAAAACCACATAGCACCTAAAAGCATTGAGAACCTGCAATGGCTTATGCAATACCCGTGGATAATCAATGCCCCGTTCGGCGACCGTAACAGCAACAGGTATATTTTTTCTGCGGTAAAAAAAGATTTCAGGCAGTTTTATATTAAGCTGTATAACGTTGATAAGGAACTTATTGCATTTCTTATCCTCACCCTTAAAGATGGTATTTTAAAAACACCATACCTGTTCTTTGATAAAAAAAACCTGTTGCCGGTGATGAGGACAATCTTTGCCCATGCCCTGGTACGGGGGGTTAAGACACTCACTACGTATCATCCGTTGCTGGCAGGGCATTTATCCGGGTCATCAACACCTTTTATATACAAGAAGAAAATGAATTTCCGTATCCTTGCTGCAAAACAACTTGTGACAAATTCGGGAATTTCAGAACATCACTATTTTATGGAGGGAGATGGCGATGCTGCATCTGTCTGAAAACAATAACGGTAATCTGTTCAGAGATAAAATCACCGATGAAGAAATAAAAAACCTTCCGGGAAGCCATTTTCAGGGTTGTATTCATATAATAGAAAACATCAGCCAGTTTGCCATTCTCGAACAGCGCCTAACCGGTGTAAAAGCCATAGGGTTTGATACAGAGACCCGCCCCTCATTCAAAAAAGGTAAAATTCACAAAGTTGCGCTTCTGCAACTTGCCTCAGAAAACGATGCTTTTCTGATAAGGCTGCATAAAACCGGGCTTGCCCCGTGCGTTGTAAGTCTGTTTGAAAATGAAAATATCACCAAGATCGGCCTTGCCATCCGCGATGACCTGAAGTCGCTTAATAAGCTCAGGCATTTCGAACCAGAGAGATTTATTGACCTGCAAAGCTTTGTGAAAGAATTTAATATACTCGACAACGGGCTGAAAAAACTTGCTGCCAATATTCTTGGTTTCAGGATTTCAAAGCGGCAACAAACCTCAAACTGGGAAAATGATTCCTTAAGCGAAGAACAGCAGATATACGCTGCCACCGATGCCTGGGTCTGCTATAAAATTTATCAAACATTAACAAACCATTCAGATGGAGCGGTTTACAAAGATAATACTTAAATCAGGCAAGGAACAGTCTGTAAGGCGATATCACCCCTGGATATTTTCGGGCGCCATAAAGCAAATCGAAGGTCAACCAGAAGAAGGCGACATTGTGCAGGTTTATAGCAACAAAGACGAATTTCTTGCAACAGGCCACTACCAGATTGGATCAATTACAGTGAGAATTTTTTCTTTTGAAAAGATACTACCCGGCCATGATCTCTGGGAGCAGCGAATAACAGATGCTTACCGTTTGCGTGAATCTCTGGGGCTTACTGAAAACGCCGGCACTAACGTTTACAGGCTGGTTAATGCAGAAGGCGACGCGATGCCGGGACTCATCATAGACTATTACAATGGCATAGCCGTAATGCAAATACATACTGTCGGGATGTACAAGATACGCGAACAGCTCACCGATATCCTGAAAAATATTTATGGCAAACGGCTGAAGGGAGTATATAACAAAAGCAGTAGCACAATGCCGTTTAAAGCAAAAATTGAGGTCAGAAACGAATACTTGTATGGAAACGGTAACCTTGAAACGGTAACTGAAAATGGCATCCGTTTTTTTGTTGACTGGCATGAGGGTCAGAAGACAGGTTTTTTTATTGATCAGAGAGAAAACAGGGCGCTGCTGGGCGCTTACGCCAATAACCGAAAAGTGCTTAATATGTTCTGTTATACAGGCGGCTTCTCGGCATACGCGATGAAAGGAGGTGCCTCGCTGGTACATTCTGTAGATTCGTCTGCACCTGCAATTGCAATGACTGAAAAGAATATACATCAAAATTTTGCCACGGCCAAAAACCATCAATCGTATGTAACCGATGCATCTGATTACCTTGTTGCGACAAAGGAAAAATTTAACCTGATAATACTTGACCCCCCGGCATTCGCGAAGCACCTGAATGTACTCGATAATGCGCTTCAGGGCTATAAAAGGTTAAATATGAGGGCGCTTGAAATTATTGAAAGCGGGGGTATCCTTTTCACTTTTTCGTGCTCGCAGGTGGTTTCTAAAGAAAACTTCAGAAAATCTGTTTTTGCTGCTGCGGCCAACACCGGCCGTACGGTAAAAATTCTTCACCAGCTTGCCCAGCCTGCAGATCATCCGGTAAGTATTTACCATCCGGAGGGAGAATACCTTAAAGGGCTTGTTTTGTATGTTGAGTGACCTGTAAGCGGGCATTTTTCTGTAATGGTTGTGTAAATCAATCATTGCTTGCGCCCTGAAGAACACAATATCAGGTAACTTTATCCTGTTATTTAATAGCATTTTTTTCAGACATGGTCAATAATTATCCCAACTTATGTTTAATAATTCCACTATAAATGATTATATTTAAATAACCTGTCAAGGTTTGATTATGGCTGCATTGAAAAATCATCCGGTGAAGATCGGCGCAGGCAATAGTGGCGCTATAATTTCGGAACATCTGTTAAAAGAGGTGTCCGAAAAGAATATCGTTAATGGTAACATCGAAATACTGACAAAATTAAATTCAATGATCGCCTCCGGTAAAAAAGCCGATGAGATTATAAGTGCTATTTTAAAATTGTACCGGGACGAATGCCCGGAACGCTTGTTGTACTTTCTGTTTCAGGAAGATAGTGGTTACTGGGGCATCATTTCACCAAAAAAAACCAAATCAAGGGTAAAAAACAACGCATTAAGCGGCGTTTCTCTGTCAGACCTGCTTACCACTGTTGTTACAGAAAATCATGCTACGGTACAGTTGTCACAAAGTAATACCCAAAAGCTTCAGCATTTCTCATCGCTTTTAGGCGTAACACTAACCTCGCTTTTAATCAGAAAAACCGGTGCCGGGCGTTTGGAACAAGGATACCTCGTAATCGCTGGCACAGGAACAAATGAGTGGAAAGAAGACGAATACAAACTCCTTGAACATGCCGCCATTATTACAGGACATGTACTTGGTCTTCTTAAAATTGAAAATCTTGAGAAAGCGCTAAAGAACACCGAAGACCAATACCAAACCCTGTATAACACGATGAAGAGGGGCGTGGTTTACCAGGATAACCATGGTAGAATATTCGATGCCAACCCTGCAGCAGAAAAAATTCTGGGATTGACATCATCAGAGTTGATTGGGATAAGCCTTACAGACCCTATTTGGGAAACCAAAGACTTTAAAGGGGAAAAAATACACAAAAACGAACATCCATGCATGCTGGCCATTTCAAGCGGTAAAGAGGTTAAGGATGTAATGGTAAGCATAAAAAACGCAGCCACCGGAAAAACAAAACTGGTGCTGGCCAGCTACTATCCGCAATTTAATGCCGAAACCAACCGGATAGTTAGAATTTTCACCGTATTGGACGATATCACCCAGCAACATCAGCTTATACAGGAATTGCAGGTTAGTGAAGAAAAATACCGCAACCTGGTAGACAATGCGCTGGCAGGAGTTTACCAGTCTAATGTTAACGGCGATATTTTGTATATCAATAAAGCAGCAGCGAAAATGTTTGAATACAAAAACCAGTTAGAGCTTACCAATACAAATACTCTTTTCAGGTATATTTTTCCTTCTGACAGGGACAGGTTAATGGGCGAACTGAAAAAAAACAATGGTAAAATAGAAAATTTCGAATTAAACCTTAAGACCAGCAATAACAGGATAATAACCGTGATCGTTAATGGCCTGCTTAAAGACAATGTTATTTCGGGGATGTTTATAGACATTACGGCCATGAAACAGGCATCGGCTGCACTTAAACTTAACGAAGAGCGGCTTGAAAGTCTTCTAAGGCTATATGAATTCAAAGGAAATACAGATGAAGAAATCTCCGGGTTTGCTCTTGACGAGGCTGTTCAGATAACATCGAGCAATGTGGGTTACCTGCATTTCATTAACGAAGACCAGAAAACCATAAGGCTGAATACATGGTCAAAAGATACCCTGAAAACCTGCGATGCTGCCAAAGACAGCCATTACCCGATAGAAAAGGCCGGTATCTGGGTTGAGTCATTTTACAAAAGGAAACCGATAATACACAACGATTACCAAAATATGCCCCACAGGAAAGGTTACCCGGAAGGGCATATTCATCTTGATCGTCACATGAGCGTGCCTGTTTTTGACGGAAAGACAATTGTAGCCATCGCTGGTGTCGGAAATAAGACAGAGCCCTATAATGAAGGAGATGTGCGCCAGTTCTCGCTTTTCATGAACAGTATGTGGGGCATTTTGAAAAAAAACAGGGCAGAAAAAGCATTGGAAGAGAGTGAAGAACTTTACCGGTCGTTTGTACAGAATTTTCAGGGCATTGCTTTCAGGCTTAAACCCGACTGGAGTCCTGTGTTTTTTCATGGTTCGGTTGAAACGCTTACAGGATACACCGAACAGGAGTTCCTGTTGCAAAAACCCGACTGGTTCAATATAGTACATCCCGAGGATCTGGAGATTATCATTAACAAATACCCGTCTGAAGTATTTCTCAATCCCGGGTATACAGCCGAAAGAAAATACCGGATAGTACGAAAGAACGGGGAGGTAAGGTGGGTACACGATGTCATTCATCCCCAGTTTGATGACAAAAACCAACCCGAGTTTATCAACGGTGTTATACTTGATATTACTTCGTCGAAACAAACCGAAGAGGAGTTTGAGTCACTTTTCAATTTATCTGCAGACCTTATTTGCATCGCCAGCCTCGACGGGTATTTTCTCAAAATTAATCCTGCATTCAACAAACTGCTCGGTTATTCCGACAGGGAATTGAAATCACGACCCTACATTGATTTCGTTATCGAAGAAGATAAGCAAAAAACATTTGATGTAATTTCTGAACAGCTGCGGAAGGGTAAAACGGTGGTTAATTTTCAAAATCGTTATCATTGTAAAGATGGCAACATTATCTGGCTCGACTGGAACTCAAGGCCAATACCGGAATTAGACATGACCTTTGCTGTTGCCAGGGATATCACCAGCCAGAAACAAGCAGAAGAAGAACTGAACAGGATGATGCAGGAACTGGAACGCTCGAACCGCGACCTCGAAGAGTTCGCCTACGTAGCATCACACGACCTTCAGGAACCACTGAGGAACATCAAGAGTTTTACCGAATTATTCGCCAACAAGTTTAAAGACAAAATTGACGAAACGGCAGACACATACATCAACTATATTGTTGACGGAACGGCACGTATGCAGAAACTCATCAGCGACCTGCTGGCCCTTTCGAGAATTACCACCAAAGGAAAAGCATTTGAAATGACAGATGTTGGCGAATGCATTAAAAAGGCGCTTGAAAATATTAATTTGCAATTTGAAGAAAATAATGCTACCATCAAATATAGTGAAATGCCAATTATCCTGGCAGATGGCACGCAAATTACCCAGCTCTTTCAAAATCTCCTGAGCAATGCCGTTAAATTCAGAAAAAAAGAGGTTGACCCTTTAATTACAATTGAAGTAAAGGAGAAAACACAGTTCTGGCAGTTTAAAGTCAGGGATAACGGTATTGGCATGGACATGAAATATGCCGACAGGGTTTTCATAATATTCCAGAGGTTGCACACGCGAAAAGAATATCCCGGCACCGGCATCGGGCTGGCGCTATGTAAAAGAATAGTTGAAAGGCACGGGGGACAAATACATGTTAAATCATCTCCCGACAATGGATCGGTATTTAAGTTTACACTCAGGAAAAATAAAAACTAAACACTCAAAGCAAGAAACATTTCTTATAAAAACTCTCTTTATGACTAATCTTATAAAAATATTATTGGTTGAGGATGAACCGGCAGATGCATTTTTGATAAAGGAGATGCTTCAGGGAAATAAAAGCCCAAAGTTTATGATTGACAGCATTGAGCGCATTGAAGAGTTTGCAGGTAAACTTAATGAAAAACAATATAACATCATTCTTTTGGATCTTGCATTACCAGACAGCAGCGGATTTGAAACCTTTACATCTGTTAACGAAATGGCGCCAAATATCCCCATTATCGTGCTTACCGGCCTGTCGGATGAAGAACTTGGTAACCTTGCTGTTCAAAGCGGGGCACAGGATTACCTTGTAAAAGGAGAAGTTAACGAGGTGCTGTTAAAACGTTCGGTGATGTATGCCATCGAAAGAAAAAAAGCACAGGAGGAGATAAAAAAATCTGAAATAAGGTTCCGTAAACAATCAGAACAGCTAACAGAAACCAACAACCTGAAAGACCTCCTGCTGGACATTTTGTCGCACGACTTAAGGAATACCGCCGGGGTTATCTTCGGTTTTGCCGACCTTCTAAAAACTAAAAACCCGGAGAATGAGATTTTCGATGCAATTTTTTCCGCCTCAGAATCGCTGCTGAAAGTTATTGACAATACATCTACTCTGGCTAAGCTAAGTTACGGGCAAAAAATCGTAACAGAAAATCTGGATATGGACACGATTATCAGAGAATCTATCCAGGATTTTTTTCCCACCGGCAGCACCAGTTATATGCAAATAGATTACAAATCTTCCGGAAAACTTCCTGTAAAGGCCAATTCAATTGTATCTGAAATAATAAAAAATTATATCAGTAATGCCATTAAATACGGCATAGAAGGCAAACGCGTTATTATTAATGCCTTCATTAAAAAGAAAAAGCTGGTTGTAAGCGTTACCGACTTTGGTGTAACTATTCCCGAAGAAAAAAGACAGATAATTTTTGAACGCTTTGTGAGGCTCAACCATCTAAAGTACGAAGGATTCGGAATCGGGCTGGCCATTGTCAAGCGCATAGCAGATGCCCACAATGGTAAAGTATGGGTAGAACCAAACCTCCCCCACGGCAACATTTTTAATTTCACAATGCCAACAGGCCTGTAATAAGCAACTATTATGATTTATTGAATAACTTAGCGCCGTTTAAAAGTTTTCACATGGTAGTGTCTGGTTAAAGAAGGAGTTTGAAGAAATGAAAACCGTGCTATTATTCGCATTTATTGTGTCAATTATTGCCGGTTGCATTAATGATGCTGAAAAACCCGAAATAAAGCCTATTTCTTTCGGACAACCCCGGAAAGTGCATATTATTGATTATGATGACCATATTATGGAACCATTTCTTTCGGGAGATGGCACAATACTATTATTTAACAATCTGAACCATACATCTGTGAACACCAATTTACATTTTGCGACAAGAATAAATGATTCTGTTTTTCAATACAACGGAGAGCTTAAAGGCGTGAACACCGGATTTTTAGAAGGAACACCTTCTATGGATACTTCGAATGTTCTCTATTTTATTTCTACACAAAGCTATCAGCAAACATTATCTACTATCTATAATGGCACCCTGTTAAATGACAGCGTTGTGAATATACAACTGGTGTCGGGCTTATCAAAAGAAACTCCGGGATGGGTAAATTTTGATGTAGAAGTCAGTAAAGACGGGAATTATCTTTTTTTTGCCGATGGATTATATGATGCTGACGGAGGGCCATATGCATCAGATTTGGTGCTCGCTGTAAAAATTCAAAACACATTTCAGAGAACAGATCATTCTATACTTCAAAATGTTAACACAGACGCTTTGGAATATGGTGCATGTATTTCATCGAACATGCTTGAATTATATTTTACAAGAACAGAACTGCCTTTATCTGTAAAATCAAAACCGCAGATTTATGTTTCAACCAGAAACAACGTTACTGAACCATTTGAAAAATCTTACAGAATTGAGAATATCTCCGGGTTTGTTGAGGCTCCGACTATTTCCCCCGATGATAGGGTCATTTACTATCATAAGAAGGAAAATGAAAAATATGTACTTTATTTGATTAGAAAACGTTAAAAAAAATGCGAGAGCAACGGGAGAAGAATAATTCGCTATAATGAAAATAAAATATGAAAGACACATCTCTTATTTCATTCGTTGTTTTTGCTGCTTCATGTACAGCCAAAAATATATTCAGCCTTATGTGGTTGTGCAAAAAAACGGTTTGAAAATCGGGATTATCGGCGTAATGGGAACAGATGCTGCAAAACACCTCTTTTGATAAGTAATATCTTTGTAATAATTGCTTAACAACGTTTTATTTTCTAATTTCGTCGATGCTAAACCGGATGTGTCGGTTTTTGCAAACTAAAATACTTAAAACCCCGGTTGCCCCTGAAATTTATGGTGAGTTTTGATCTCATATTGGTTTTTATCGTTATAGTTTTTATTCTCATCTCACTATACAACGAACTGCTGGGGGCGTCATTCACATTTCTTATTGCTATCATTATACTGGGCATATTCGGCATCATCACACCCCATGAGATCATTAGCGGCTTTGCCAACGAGCAGGTAGCGGTTGTGATTATGCTGCTTCTGCTGGGTGATATCATCCGTAAGACCGAAGTGATAGAAAATGTATTCGACAGGTTGTTCAGAAAAGCAAAGAGCTACAATGGTTTCCTTAGCAGGATGACCCTGATTGTGGCCGGTTTTTCTGCATTCCTCAATAACACACCTTTGGTTGCCATAATGATGCCTTATGTAAACAGTTGGTGTAAACGGAACAACATCTCCCCTTCGAAATTTCTTATCCCCCTGTCTTATGCTGCAATTCTTGGCGGTCAGGTTACACTTATAGGCACTTCTACCAACCTCATTGTCAATGGAATGGTGGCTGAACAAACCATAACCCCCGAGATCAAGTCGCTACAGATGTTTGATTTTATTTGGGTTGGACTGCCTATGGTCATTATTGGTTACCTCTACCTTATGTTTTTCAGTAACAAATTACTGCCTTCAAAGGCCCCGATCTATGAAAAATACACTGGCAGTACGCGGCAATACATTATCGAAGCCAAAGTAAGGAACAATTCCAACCTGATTGGGAAAGCCATACAGGATTCAGGACTGAAAGACCTCCGGGGATTGTACCTGATAGAAATAGTGCGCAATTCTTTTCGTGTCTCACCCGTAGCAAACGACCTTATTATTGAAAAGGATGATATCCTGCTTTTCGCAGGCGAAACAGATCATATTGCCGAGCTTATCGGTTCAAATTCAGGACTTGTGCTGCCGCAGGTAGGTATGATGTCGAAAATGAAACGCACCGAGGTGGTGGAGATTATTGTAAGCCAGAATTCTTCTATAATCAATAAAACCGTTCGTGAAATAAACTTCAGGGGAAAATACGATGCAGCCGTTATTGCTGTTCACCGCAACGGCGAAACAATAGAAGGTAAAATTGACCATATTGAACTTAAAGCCGGTGATGTACTCCTGCTATTTGCCGGTGAAGATTTTAACAGCCGCACCTCCGACTCAAGAGATTTTTACTTTATGACAAAAGTAAGGCACTACACAAAGCTGGAATGGTGGAAGATTACCATTTTGTTTGGCGGAACTTTGCTTGCTATCTTGCTTTCTGCGCTACATATCACCTCGTTGTTTATGGCACTCATCATCCTTATTCTGGTCGCTATGGCTATGAAAATAACCACGCCCAAAGACCTGCCTCATAGTATTGACTATAACCTCGCGCTGATAATCGTGATGTCGCTGGCTTTAGGAACTGCCATGATCAAATCGGGTGCGGCCGTGCTAATTGCCGATTTTCTTATCAACATATTTATGCCCATGGGCAAGGTGGGTTTATTGTTTGGTATCTACTTCATTACAACTATTCTGGCTGCTTATATTACCAACAAAGCTGCTGTGGGCATAATCTTTCCTATTGCCCTCACCATAGGGCATAACCTTGAGCTTAACCCGTTGCCATTCGTGCTTACTGTTGCTTATGGTGCCGCGGCCAATTTTATGACCCCCATCGGATACCAGACCAACCTCATGGTTTATGGCCCGGGAAGTTACTCTTTCAAAGATTTCTTCAGAATCGGATTTCCTATCACGATTATTTATATGATAGTCACTGTGGTAATTCTGTCGCTTTTGTATTTCTAAAACAGTGTAACATGAATGCCTCAAACCTGTTGCATATTACAAAAAACATCAGGCTATGATGCCGGTGTATACCATCAATCAATAAGCTTAACTCCCCCGTAATTTGTATTAATGAACACTTTTGCTCTTGTATTGCTGTCTGTACCTACCAATCCGCTGATTTTCTGTTCATTGTTTTCGTTAAACCTATTCACCCTGGCATTATCAGGTATTGTGATTTTTGCATATTTTGCATATCCCTCAATGTGATAAGAAGCGCCCTGGTCAATGGCCAGTGAATAATTGCCATAGCTGCTGATGACTTTTATACTTTCAAAAGCCGCTGGTATTTTATATACAATAAAGTCACTGTATTTGGTTTCTGCAACCAGTTTGTCGGTTATCTCCTGTACCTTAAAATTGGTATAACCTGCGGTTGTTACCAGGTTGGTAAGCTTCCCCAGCCGATAGGTGTCGTATTTTGATTCGGAAACAACTGAGGTTCCGTTTGTAACAAATACCCTGGAATATTTGCTGAGAATTACCATGGCTTTCGATTCCTCCACTTCGATTTTGGAATATTTTATATCGAACTTAATCCACACGGCCTCCTGAATACTTGCATTGGAATAGGCAAGCGTTACCTGTGTAAGTGGTTTTTTGTCATTGTGCAGTAACCTGTTGGCTTTTAAGTTACCGTATTTAATATCAATTGTCGAGGTGGAATTAAGTTCGTTTATAAACACATTTCCGTATTTATTAGAAAGTTGCAAAGGTATATTGGCAGGCATCATTACAGAATAGGAAATATCAACCAGTTTATCGGAGTTTTGTTGAATCAGCTTCCCGAAATCCTCTTGTATATTGGTATTTACACTTATTATATTTCCCGATTCAGAAAACCGAATATCTATCTGGCCAAACAGTTTTTGCGCCTTTTCTTCGCTTGTTCCGTTATAGGTAATGGTAACTTCAACAGAAATCATTTTCCTGTCCCAGTTTTTAATATCAATGTTGCCATATTTATTATCGATTTGTAACTGTGTGCCGGGTTGTACATTGTATTCCCTGTTATACTTTTTTTTGTATCCGCCATCGTTTGCAAAAACAGAAGCAAAAAGCAAAACCTGTAAAAAGATAACTGCTGCGTGGTATTTATAATTTAAATATCTCATTGCTATGTTTTTATTAATTTATATACATTTCTCGTTCGCATAATTCATTGTATTTTCAATGATTTCAAGTTTAAGCTGGTAATGATAGACAAGTGCATTGATTACCCTTTCGTCCTGGGGGTTTTCCTTCAGATCGTTTAATATTGATTCGAAGGATTTCTCGAGTTCCCTGAAACAAGACTGTAAATCTTTTTTCTGAGCCGGACAATTATTTAATACCTCATTGAGCAACTGAATATTCATATCAACCATGTTCCTGTAATAGGTATCAATTTCTTTTACTTCCTGAGAGATTAAACCAGACGCCTGTTTACCGGCCGAAGGGGTTTTATGCAGCAAGACAACAGACACAATTAGCAAAATGAAAGCAGCAACAGAGGCAATATGCACAAGTCTTCTGATCCACCGCTCCCTTTTCAGGCCTGTTTGCTGTGCATCGAGTTTTTCTAAAAACTTATTGAAATGATTTGCAGACGGCTCTCCGGAATCGAATAATTCCCGGTTATCCCTGAATATTTCCTCAAGTTTTTTCATCTTTTTGCTTTTTATTTAATATTTCTGTCAGTTTTTGTTTTGCCCGGGTAAGCTGAGACCGTGAACCCGAAGGACTGATTTTGAGTATCTGTGCTATTTCATCGTGATCATAACCTTCGATAAGGTAAAGCGATAAAACTACCCGGTATCCATCGGCCAACCCTGCAATGGCTTTTTTAATTCTGGTTATCTCCCTGTTAATCTCCTCCTCATTTTCTAAATTATATTCTTCAGTTTCATATGTTTTTACTCCCTCATCAATTTCTTCGAAAAATGCCTTTCTGGTGCGTAGCAGGTCAATAGATTTATTGACCACAATTTTCTTTAGCCAGGCGCCAAAATCCACCTCTCCTTTGTATGTGTCAATTTTTGTAAATGCCAGCAGAAAAGATTCCTGCATAATATCTTCAGCATCTGCAGGAATATTGACCATACGCAACGCTGTATTATACATTGCTTTATAATACAACTGATAAATCCCAAACTGTGCAGCCTGATCCTGACTCCTGCACTTTTCAATAAGCTGCCGGTGAATATTCTGGCGTTGCCCTTCTCTGAAATTCATAAGTTCTGTTTATAAGACGAAAAGAAAACCACAACGCTGCATGTGCAATTACTTTCTTTAGTTTTGCACAATCAGAAGCAATTTACAGAGAAATTGTTAATCTGCAATAGTTTTATTTCAGGTTATGCAGATTTAAATGGATGTTAACACCCGCAAAAAGCCATACCCCTGGCTGTTCGACACTGCCAAAATCGCGGTAATGTGTATTTAAGAGGTTAGAACCTTCGAGATAAATCTCTGTGCGCTTTATGTTTAACTGAAGCCTCGCATTTAACAGAAAAAATGGCCTGTAAGGTTGTTCAGCCATATCGTTACCGGTAAATGTCCCGTTTCTGTCCTGCCAGGTCAGGTTCCATGTTATACCTGCTGATTTGTATATTTTATGGCTGATTCTTGCTGTTAATTTATGTTTCAGATAATCGAGAGAATAGGCAGAAATATAATCGTCGCTGCTTTTATCGGTTGAAAGGTAACTGTAATTCAGATAGCAATAATTCAGCCAGTTTCCCGACAGTGAATTATTCCGTCTGTTATAACCGGCGCTTAACTGTAATCCAGACGTACTTAGACGGGTGTAATTCATCGTGGTATATTTTGCTTCGCCGGGCTCTTTTACCCAATCAATAATGTCTTTGCCTGCACGGTGAAAAGCAGCTGCCTGCAAGCTTATAGCCAAAAGGTTAAATTTATACCCCCCTTCCACTGTAAAGGCTTTTTCGGGTTTCAAACCGGGATTACCAGCATTCGAAGGCCCGCTGTAATAGAGGTCGGTGTAGGTTGGTAAACGCAATGACTGGTTAAGGGCGACAAACATCCTGCTTTGCGCACCGATTCTTTTTCCTGCCTCGACCCCGGCGAAAACATTTAACCTGTCGAAATTTTGAACAAAACAAAGCGCCCCTCCCGACAAATAAAAAGATTTGAGTTTAACAACCTGTTCTGCAAATAGATTTACAATATTCCTGCTGTCACTCTTCGAAAACTTCCCTTTTTCTTCGCCCGGCGCTTTTATTATATGGTCAAGTGCATGGCCGAGAACATTGCTAAGAATGCGATCGTACTTATATTCCAGGCCTAATGTAGTAGTACCGGCACGTGATGTCAATGTTATGTTAACACCCGTTGTTACGACATCGGTAAGGTGGTAATTATGGCCCGCATAATAATTCCGGTCTTCATAAATACCCGGGACATACACCGCTGTATCTGCACCCTTTACATGATAACCGTTGAGATAGCGATACCTGTCCTCCCTGAAAAGTTCAAAACGGTCATGGTGCCTTCGCCAGGCAAAATAGAACTTCGATTTAACAATTTTGTCTGAACTGAATTTCAAGGCGATAAATTTGTTCCTGAGCTGTTCGTATTGTTCAGGGTAACGGGCTGTATAAAAACTGTTTGCCCCAAAAGATTTATTGTTATATCCGGCCTGTATTTCTAAAACACCCGGGGTAAAAGTATAGTTACCCCTGTAGTACCCGCTGAAATCGAAAAAATCGGTATTGTCAGTATAGCCACCCGAGCCTCTTCCTGAAACTGAAATGAAGTTTGATAATTTTCCGGATTTATATCCAAGCGAAGTTGTTGCTGAGTAATAGCCGTGTTGCCCTAAAGTAAAAGACATATCAAGAAGGTCTTTCCCGGGCTGTCTGGTAATGATATTAAGAGCCCCGCTAAAGGCATTTGCCCCATATACCCTTGACCCGGGGCCTTCGAGTACTTCAATTTTTTCAACAGCGCTGTAAGAAAAAGGAAGGTTAAGGTTATGATGCCCTGTTTGCGGATCGTTGAAAGGTATCCCGTTGATCAGGATGAGCGCCTGGTCGAAAGAACCTCCCCGTATACTAAGATCGGCCTGCACACCTAAATTCCCACGTTGGCGTATGTCGGTACCTGGTATAAATTCAAGCAGGCTGCACAATGACTGCGCAGGCGCCGCATTAATCTCCGCAGCAGGAATAACAGTAATTACACGCGCAACATTGGGGTAAACCCCAGGCCCCCGCAGCCCGATAACCTCAACCTCCTCAACCTCGAATTTCTGTTGAACATATATCGTATCTGACTGGGCTGCTAAAGGATTATGGCAATTTATAATGGTGTAGGTTACCAATAAGGTACATATCTTAATCTGTTTGTTAAGACTTGAAAATATGCCATGCTTTTTTCTTGACCATTTTTTAAAATGGATGTCAATGGATTTATGCAGATGTAAGTATTTCATGTTTAGTTTTTTCTTAAAGACAGGGTTTATTGATATTTTATTAACACCGAGAAAAAAAAATTATCATACAAAACTAAATAAAAAACCCGGGTTTAATGTCACTAATTTTTCTCAAAATATTCAATACATCACCCACCTGTAACCCTTTAAAATTCAACTATACAGGTGATTACACAACAACCGTATTCTCAGTTATTGTCATCGTTCACAGGCGATTCTAATATCTGAAAAACATAAGTATTTATCTATCATGTTTGTAAAATGACCCCGAAAAAATTTGTATTAAAAAATTAGTTTTATATTTTTGTTGCTAAATCCTGTATATTATTAAATAAATCATTAAAAAATTAGGAACATGAAAAAGTTAAGTTTGTTGCTTGTATCAGTGGCTCTTTTTAGTTTTGTATCACTAAACTCTTGCAAACAAGCCCCTAAAGCTGACGAAACAGTTGAAGAAGCAGTTGAAGAAGTAATAGAAGAAACTGAAGCTATTGTTGACTCTGCTGCTGCAGCTATTGAAGAAACTATTGAAGAAGTTGCTGAATAAGCAAAAAAAAAAGAGACATGAAAAAGCAGGGCAAGGTTCCTGCTTTTTTTATTTTATTAATAGACTTACCATTAATAAGACAGGTATTCAAGGCACAGTTGGCCGAACTCAGGAGCCAATAAGATAATAATGCCGGATTCATACCAATCTTATCAGCCAGGAATATTGATGTTTAGCACTTTATAATACTGCTATTTCGATGATTTTTTTTAATGTTTTCATAATTACCCATCCTTATCAATTTCTGTTTTAATCTATTTTTTAATTTAAAACAGCTTCTAAGTTTTTCAATCATTTATTTGTCAGTTAAAAAATAATTCCTAAATTTGACCATTTGGTTAAACTAATTGGTTATACCATATGATTAAATCGAAATCAATGACAAACAACTTATCTGATACCGAAAATAAAATTCTCGAAGCAGCCAAAAAGGTCTTTATTGAAAAGGGACTTGAAGGGTCAAGGATGCAGGAGATTGCAAACGAGGCAAGTATTAATAAAGCCTTGCTGCACTATTATTACCGAACAAAAGAGAAGTTATTTAATGCAGTGTTTCAATTCGCCATCATAAGGTTTATACCCAGGATAGAAAAAATTTTTAAATCTGATAAAACATTTTTTGAAATAATCGAAGCAATTATAGACCAATACATTACGCTATTAAGTAAAAATCCCTTTATACCGATTTTTGTACTGCATGAGATAAACCGACATCCCGACCGGTTAGCCGATATCATACAATCTGCGGGTATACAGCCAAAAATGCTTATTGAAAAAATCGAAAAAGAGGTTGAAAATGGAACAATCAGACCTGTTTCCGCTATTAACCTTATCGTGAATATTATTTCATTGTGTGTTTTTCCGTTTGCTGCTAGGCCATTACTTCAACGATTAATTTTTGAGAACAACAAACAGGCCTATACAGCTTTTATTGAAAGCAGAAAAACCGAAGTAACCAGTTTTATTATCAATGCAATTAAAGTCTGAACGATGAAAAAAACCATCAGCATAATAACTGCCCTTTTATTCGGTGCTATTGCCTGTTGCCAGGATACCATTAATATCAGGCAATGTTTCATTAGCGCTGAAACCAATCATTCGCTTTACGGACAAAAAGGGCTAAACAAAGAAATATCAGGATATGAGGTTGCTAATATTAAGAAATCATGGTTTCCGGATGTAAATATCAACGGGCAGGCCACCTACCAGTCAGATGTGGTAGGGTTCGGCACATTCACTGCCCCGCACGACCAGTATAAACTGTATCTGGAAGCAAACCAGCAGGTATACGACGGGGGTACTGCCAGGATGAAAAAAGAGGTTGAATTGACAAATCTTGAAATCAATCAGCAACAGCTTGAAGTTGAATTTCATAATGTCAGACAGCAGGTAAACATGGTATATTTTACGATTGCCATACTCAAAAAAAATGCTGAAATGCTAAGCATCAGCAGGTCGGAGTTGAACGAAAAACTCAAAACCGTTAAGGCTGCCATTGAAAATGGCGCCCTGCTTCCCGAAAGTGAATATGTTTTGAAAGCTGAATTATTAAAACTTGAAAGTCAGGAAGAAGAACTACATTATAAAATAACTGCTGCCGTTAATTCCCTTAACGAACTTACAGGGCTTAAAACTTCACCTGAGAGTGAGTTTACCGTACCCTATGGCATTCAAATAAATGACAGTGTTACCCCCAGGCCCGAAGCAATGGTGTTCGACCTCCGGAAAGCGTTGGTTGAAAATAACATCGGGCTGCTTAAAACTGTCAACCGGCCAAAATTATATGCCTTTGCACAGGCAGGATACGGCAAACCCGGATTGAATATGCTGAACACTGAATTTGACTATTATTACATTGCCGGCCTCGGATTAAAATGGAATCTTACAGACTGGGGCGAAAGCCGCAACAGGATTAAATCGGGAAATCTGCAGTTACAGGTAATTAACCTGAATACTGATAATTTTGATAGGAACATAACAATAGCCCTGCAGAACGAACTGGCGAAAATCAATCAATATTCTTCGGCGCTTGATAAAGACAAATTACTGATTGAATTGCGGGCCGACATCAAAAAAAGTGCTTCGGCAAAGCTTCAAAACGGCACAATTACTGCAACAGATTATATTACAGAATCTAATGAAGAACTTATGGCCCGTATCCGGTACGAAACACATATTATTTTACTGGTTCAGTCAATTATTAACTATCAGCTAATCAGAGGAGAATTAATATTATGAATAACAAATTTTGTTTTTACTGTATTCAGCTTATCCTGATGCTTGGTATCATGTCTTGCGGTAACGACAATGATTCAGCCGATGCATATGGCAACTTTGAATCTGTAGAGATTATCGTTTCTGCGCAAAGCACAGGTGAATTACTAAAATTCGATGTTGAAGAGGGTGTTGAAATGGCTGCCGGAACACTGGCCGGAATGATAGACACCGTTACTGTATCATTGCAGTTAAACCAGCTGCGTGCGCAGAAGAATACCCTGGCAGCAAGGAAATTAAATATTCAGGCACAGGCAGAAGTACAAAAAGAACAGTTGAAAAACCTGGAACACGAAACCAATCGTATTGAGAGGCTTTACCGGCAACAGGCCGCTACCGGTCAGCAATATGAAGATATATCTGGCAGGCTGAATGTAGCTAAGGCACAGCTTCTGGCTGTGGAAACACAGTTCCGGTCTGTATATGCCGACAACGAAGTACTCGCGAGCCAGATAAAGCTTACAGAGAACCTGTTGAAAAAATGCAGTATTATCAACCCGGTAAAAGGTACTGTTCTTGAAACATATGTTAACAAGGGTGAACTGGTAACAGTAGGTAAAACGCTTTATAAAATTGCCAATCTCGGCGAGATGGAACTAAAAGTGTATGTAAGCGGCCACCAGCTGGCCGGAATCAAAAACGGCGATACTGTAAAAGTGATGATTGATAAAGCAAAAAATGAGTTGGGAATATATGCAGGGACTGTTTCGTGGGTATCATCAGAAACAGAGTTCACCCCGAAAATTATTCAGACCCGTGAAGATCGTGTAAATATGGTTTATGGAATAAAGATAAAAGTAAAAAACGATGGCGCCATTAAGATTGGCATGCCCGGCGAAGTTATGTTTTCAAAACCTGCAGCATTATGAAAATTCATTACATCATGCACGAAACCTTTGAGGGGCTGGGTTGCATACATCAGTGGATAAACCGGAACAACCACGAGGTTACCGTAACCAGGACATTCTTATCAGAATCATATCCTGACACAGGTGATTTTGACTGGCTGATTATTATGGGTGGCACGATGAGTACCTGCGAAGAAGATAAATACCCCTGGCTTAAAACCGAAAAGCAGTTTATTCGTCGGGCAATAGACTCAGGTAAAGTTGTGCTGGGAATTTGTCTCGGCGCACAGCTTATTGCCGATGCCCTCGGGGCAAGGGTATATCCGGGCAAATGCACCGAAAGAGGATGGTTTCCTGTTTCACTCAATGTAAAGAACCTTCCCCGGGAACTTAAAGACACCCCCCAAACGCTGACCGTTTTTCACTGGCATGGCGATACATTCGACCTTCCGGAAGGCGCTGTTCACCTTGCTGCATCAGAGATCACCTTAAACCAGGCTTTTTTATATAAAGAAAAAGTGCTGGCACTGCAGTTTCACTACGAGATAGATGAAACATCGGTAAAAGCCATGCTCGAAAATGCAGGCGGGCACCTTCGAAAGTCAAAGTACACACAAACAGCAGATGAGATTTCAGAAGGTGTGCATTATACAGAAGAGAACAACCGCATTATGTTCAGCCTGCTCAATTACCTTCAAAACAGATAAACCGGCTGGTGTGATAAGTATCAAAAACATATCAAAAACATTCGGCCACATTACGGCGCTTAGCGACGTAAACCTCGAAATACCGGCAAGGCAGATTTTTGGGTTTATCGGTCCCGATGGCGCCGGCAAAACAACACTATTCAGGCTTATTACCACACTGCTTACTCCCGGTAGCGGCACAATTAAGGTAAACGGTTTCGACACCGTGAAAGAGTACCGCGAAATACGAAAATTCATTGGTTACATGCCGGGAAGGTTTTCGCTCTACATGGACCTGACTGTAGAAGAAAACCTGAAATTTTATGCCACCATATTCGGCACTACCCTCGATCAAAATTACCATTTAATCAAATCTGTCTATTCACATATTGAACCTTTCAGAAAGAGGCTTGCCGGTAAGCTTTCAGGTGGTATGAAGCAAAAGCTCGCACTGTCGTGCGCCCTGATACACAACCCCGGTATACTTGTGCTCGATGAGCCTACAACAGGCGTAGATGCCGTTTCTCGCAAAGAGTTCTGGGAACTGCTCCACGAACTGAAACAACAGGGGATGACCATCATCGTCTCTACCCCGTATATGGACGAAGCCGGGAAGTGCGATATTATTGCACTTATGCACAAAGGGAGATTGCTTGAAGTTAATAACCCACAAATTATAACCGGCAACTTCAAAGAGTATTTGTTTGCCGTTTCGGGAGAAAACCAATTCCGTTTGATTGAGTCCCTTAGAAAATACCGGCCGGAAGCATCGGCATATCTTTTCGGCCAATCTATTCATCTAAGTTTTGAAACAAAACCTGATATAAACGACCTGAATTTATTTCTCTCAAAATCGGGACATCACAATGTACAGATAGAATCCATCAGGCCTTCTGTTGAAGATTGTTTTATTGCATCAATGAAAAGCACCGGTAATAACCAAAAAAATCAAAATGAACAACCCCGGGAAGATAATAGAAGTTAAAGATTTGGTGAAGAAATTCGGTCATTTTATTGCCAACGACCATCTTACCTTTGATGTATACAGAGGGGAGATTTTCGGGTTTCTTGGAGCCAATGGCGCAGGCAAAACAACGGCCATAAAAATCCTTTGCGGACTATCTTTCCCTACTTCGGGCATTATTAAAGTGGCCGGATACGATGTTTATACAGGCCATGAGCAAATAAAAAGAAGGATCGGGTATATGAGCCAGAAATTTTCGCTCTACGAAGACCTTACAGTAAAAGAAAACATCAGGTATTATGCCGGCATCTATGGATTGCCTGTGAAAGAAATCAACAAAAGAACCGACAGGCTTTTAAACCGGCTTAATATCGGCAATATTGCCAATACCCTGGTAAAGGAAATACCTTTGGGGTGGAAACAGAAACTGGCATTTTCTGTAGCTGTCTTTCACAACCCCGAACTTGTATTTCTCGACGAGCCCACCGGCGGTGTTGACCCCATTGCCCGCAGACAATTCTGGGAACTGATATACGAGACGGCTGAAAGTGGCATTACCGTCTTTATAACTACACATTACATGGATGAGGCAGAGTATTGCCACCGGGTATCCATTATGTCTGAAGGAAAAATTGTAGCGCTTGATACTCCCGAAAACCTGAAGAAAACTTACCTGGCAAAGGACATCAACGAGGTATTTGTAAAAATTGCAAGAAACAAATGATATGTACAATCTGGCCGGATTTATAAAAAAAGAGTTCATACACATTCTCAGGGACCCGCGTACCCTGATCATCCTCTTTGGCTTACCGATAGCGCAAATAATGATTTTCGGTTTCATTATACGCAACGAAATACAAGATGTAAAAATCGCCATTCTCGATTATTCCAGAGATATTGTAACCATGGAAATAACGAATAAAATACTCTCATCGGGCTTTTTTATACTGAGTGAAACCCTTACCGAAAACAGCGACATAGAAGAAATATTCAGGAAAGGAAAAATTAAAGAGGTTGTAATATTTGAGAACAGGTTTGCCTGGAAACTTGAGCGCGAAGGCAAAGCCACGGTACAGTTGCTGGCCGATGCTTCCGATCCCAACTCGGCAAGTCTTGTGGTAAATTACACGCGCGCCATAATACTTGATTACCTGAAAAAGGCGAACAAAGATACGGCACAACCTTTTAAAATCAGCGCCGGGGTACGTATGATGTACAATCCCGGCCTTAAAAGCGCTTTTATGTTTGTCCCCGGAACGATGGCCCTTATCCTTATGCTTGTCTCGGCCATGATGACCTCTGTCTCGATAGCGCGCGAGAAAGAAACCGGTACTATGGAGGTGCTGCTCGTATCGCCACTGCGCCCTGTACAGATTATTGCCGGCAAAGTAATGCCCTATCTCCTGCTTTCATGTATCAATGCAGTAATAATCTTAGCACTTGGGTATTTCGTTTTCGACCTTCCTGTAAAAGGAAGCCTGGTATTGCTGCTCGCCGAAACCATTTTATTTATCTCTCTGGCCTTGTCACTGGGTATTCTTATTTCTACCCTGGCAGGCAGCCAGCAGGTGGCCATGTTTATTTCTGTTTTCGCGCTGATGCTCCCAACCATTCTTCTTTCGGGGTTCATCTTCCCGATAGAAAATATGCCAAAAATTCTTCAATGGGTAACCTATATTGTACCCCCCAGGTATTTTATAGAGATACTCAGAAGTATTATGTTAAAGGGGACAGGCTTTGTGAACATATGGCAGCAGACAGCAGTATTGATTGGCATGACCGGAACTTTTATATTGCTAAGCGCCGTAAAATTTAAAACCAGACTGGACTAACCATGCAGACCATCTTCTTTATATTGCAAAAAGAGTTTTTACAGATTTTCAGGAACAAGACCATGCTCCCCATCATCATCCTGGTGCCATTTATACAGTTGATCATCCTTGTAAATGCAGCCACCATGGAGATGAAACGGATAAATATGGAGGTGGTTGACAAAGATATCTCCGTTACTTCACAAAAACTGATTGACAGGTTCAGGGCATCGCCTTTTTTCGGTATTACTAAAACTACGCTTTCGATAAAAGAGGCAGAGAAAGACCTGCTCGAAGGCCGCACCAGCATTGTACTGCATATAACATCCGGATTTGAAAAGAAACTTGAAAAAGAAGGTAAAGCGTCTGTTCAACTACTAATTGATGCAGTAAACGGCATGACCGGCAGCCTCACCAATGCCTACGCACAATCGGTTATTTCAGATTTTAACATAGACTTTGTGAAGGCCAAAGGCGGAAATGTTTTTATCAGTTCGCTGCCAAAGAATATTGTTATAGAATCGGCTTACTGGTACAACCCGCAACTAAACTTTAAATATTACATGGTGCCGGGTATTCTTGTAATTCTTGTATCGCTGATAGGAACATTTCTTTCGGCGATGAATATCGTAAGGGAAAAAGAGACCGGTACCATCGAGCAGATTAACGTAACCCCCATAAAAAAATACCAGTTTATTGTCGGTAAACTGATACCGTTCTGGATCATCGCCCTCTTTGAACTTGCGTTTGGGCTGTTCCTCGGTCGTATATTGTTCGATATGCCTGTTGTGGGCAGTCTCGGCCTGCTATTTCTCTTTGCATCGGTTTACCTGCTGGTGGTGCTGGGTCTGGGACTGTTGCTGTCTACGATGGCCCAATCGCAACAGCAGGTGATGTTTCTTTCTTTCTTCTTTCTTATTACCTTTATCCTCATGAGTGGTATTTTCACCCCGGCAGAAAGCATGCCGGCATGGGCGCAGAAAGCAAACCTGCTTAATCCGTTTGCATATTTCATGCGGGTTATCAGAATGATCCTTTTAAAAGGTTCGGGGTTCAAAGACATCGCGGGAGACCTTGCAGGCATAACCATATTCGCAGCCGTCACCCTTAGCATGGCGATTTGGCGGTACAGGAAAACAACATGAAAATTCCCGGATTACTTTTCAGGCAAACCCTCATTTGGTGTTGGAAAATTGTATGGTAGTAATAAGAAGGATAAAATGCCCCGATATATATCATTTTGTTATTTTTTTTAATAAGGTAAATCCAACCATTAGATTATGAAATTGGTCACCGAGAGAAAGATGATTTTGTAAATCACTAATATCTTTTCTGTAACCCGCTTTCGCTCTAAGAACTAAACCCATTTCATCAGATACTGTTATATCTAAATTAATACCAGCATTTAAAGTACAGAAAGATTTATAAAAATCAACAGGCTCCCTGATATACCCTGGCTCAATGTGGGTGTTTTCTCTAAGTTTATTCATTCCTATTATACTCATTCCAACATAAGGTGAGAAATTGATCTTTTTTTGTATTAGCAGGTAATTAAAATGAAGGGAATAGGCGTTAGAATTATATTTGAAATTTGAAATAGCATCGTATTCTATATTATACCTGTAAGTAAAACTTTCTTTCCATTTTTCAAAAATAAAATCCAGAAAAAACCTTTCACTAATTGCAGGTACCCCAAAAGATAAATTAATACCATATAAAAATGACGATGTACTTTTCATATTGGCATCACTAAGATATATAAATCGATCATCGTTTAAAAAACTTAAAAAAGATTTGGTTATTCCCAATGTAAAACCTAAATATACATCGGGTTTAATATCTTTTTTTGTATAGTCTATACATTTCTCATTTTTACATATGGCATTATGATAATTGGTCATCAACCTAACAACTGATTTCCTGTCTTCAAGTAAAACATTATCAATTTGTTCTAAAATTGGAGGATAGTTTTTCATTGCTAATTTGATAGTTCCACGATCAATACTTCTTTGTAGATTTGCCTTTATAGCATCATCCTGGTTCGAAATAGCGTTTTTATTAATATTTACCAGACTTTGAGTGCCATTATCATCTTCAATTAAATAATATGTTGTTTTTTCAATTTGAACGTTAAAAAGATCTAATGTTCCATCAACAAGATATTCAGCAAATAGCATGGTATCGTAATTATTTATTTTTATCGTTTTTGAAACATAATATTTCTTATTTACAAAATACGAAATAATTTCACCGGGTTGATACTCAACGATTACATTTGAATTTACAGGATTAAATGTACATAACAAAGAGTTTTTCTTAAGCCCTAAATCCTTTATTTTTCCATATACAGTATCTTTATTAAGAGTTACTATTGAACCTTCATAAAAAAAATCCTGACTGAGTATAGATTCAGATAATATTATTGGTATGACGAAAATTAGAATTAATCTTGCGTTCATAAACAATCTTTTAGATTTTATTTTGTAATGATTTAGGGTTCGTATATTACATCAACCGGATTTTTATTTGATACAACTATAATAATGTAAAAAAGCACCATATTAACCATGGTGAAAATAGCCAGAAAAGAATAAATGAATACCATATAGGGCATACTAATTCGATACGAAAAATTCTCTAACCAGCCCGAGAAAAAAAGGAAAACCACAGGTATAGAAATAGTAGCTGCAATAATGGTTAATACGATATAATTCATCGACAATTCTTTAATAAGGTCTTTTAAACTACTTCCGAGAAGTTTTCTAATGCCTATTTCTTTTTTTCTTAGTGAAAAATCGTTATAGCTTAGGCTTATCAATCCTAAAACGGAAATAAGGATAGCAACAAACGAAAAAAACTTAAAAAGTTTAAGCAATTGAAATTCTGATTTGTATTGGGTGATGTATTCGTCTTTTAGTACAAAATAGGACAGTGGGATACCCGGAAAAAATTTCGCCCATTGGTCTTCAACGGTACTTAGCGTTGCTTTAAAACTGTTTTTGTTGGTAATTCCTACAGAACAATATGTGTAAGCCCTTTCTTTTCTAAAACCTGAAGGAAGAATTAATATAGGTTCGCAGGCTAATTTGGGCGTTAACATGTTAAAATCTTCTACAACACCTATTATTTTAAACAACCTTCCTCTTTCATATATTTCATTACCAATGGCTTCATCCATAGTTACAAATCCAAAACAGGTCGCAGCATTTCTGGTAATTATTATAGAACTTTCATCATTTGTCTGGTTTTCAGAAAAATCCCGGCCTGCAATAATACTAAAACTATACATTGATAAAAAGTCTTTATCTACAATGATATATGGATATGAAGTAGCTTCTTTCATATCCTGACCTTGCAATTTAAAAATTGTTTTGCTGCATTCATATCCCATTATGTCACCTGAGTAAGCCACCTTGTCTATTGCAGAAAAATTAATAAGTTCCTGTTTAAAACTTTCCATTTTATTAACCGAGCTGGAATCTGTGTTTATATTTTTAAGATGAATGACAAACCTATCCTCCATTTTAAATCCAAGATCTTTGTTTTTCATAAACTCCACTTGTTTGCTTACAATAAAAATAGCAATAAACAATGCCAGTGAAGCGCCAATCTGAAATACAATCAGGCTTTTCTTAAAAATTTTTCCTTTACGTAAATTATATGATTTTGTATTACCGGCTATTACACTTGTTACTTTAAAATTGCTTATAACTTGTATAAAAAAGACAGTGAAAAACACCACTGCAACAACAAAAACTATACTTAAAAAAAGCCAAAAATCCAGATTGCTTAAATAAACTGAAATGGTATCGTCAGAAAATATGGCCAGTTTGTTGATAAAAGTTAAAAGTAGCAGAACTGATAGTAGAATGGGAACTAAATTACCCAGAAAACTGATTGAAAAAACATACTTCAGCAAGTCTGGAAAAGAAAGTCCAATTACTTTTTTTATAATAACATCTTTTGTTTTTTTCAGCCATCCTATAACTGATAGATTTAAATAGTTAATATACGATATCAGTAGAATAATAAAACCAACAACCATCAATATCCTCACTGTTGTTATATCGTTTCTGTTCCTGTCAATTTCCCAAAGCTTGTCCGACTTCAGGTGAATATCGGATAGTGGCATTAAATCATAGTCGTATATTCTATTGATTTCTTTTGCAATATCGTTTTGAGGTGTACCTTTCAATACCTGGGAAAATTTTGATACTACGCGTTCGGGACTAACATTATCAGCCAAAAGCAAATAAGTATAAATGGGATGATTCATCCAATTACCTTCAATATCAGCTCCTTTATTAATAAAAAATTGGTAGAAGGGTTTAAAAATATCTGCCTGAATGGTAGAGTTTTTTGGCATGTTCTCAATTACAGCGCTTACTTTACATGGATATTTTCTTTTGCTATTTGAAAACAGCAAGTGTTTTCCAATTACATCTACTGTGCCAAAATACTTCAAAGCAGCCTTTTCTGTGAGTATTACGGCATTAACATCTTGCAAAGAATTTGCTGTACCTTTAATTATTTTAAAGTCGAAAAAAGAAAAGAAATTAGTATCTGCATACAAAATATGTTCATCTGTGAAATATTCGTTATCCAATAAAATGGCTGTATTAAACTGATCATTGCTCAATCTGCAATATTGTACCACCTCACTTAGTTCTGATTTCATTGTTGGGCCAAAGGGGCAAGGCGATGTTGCCCAGTTGTTTATCATAGTACCTTCTTTATACATTTGAACACAAACCTTGAAAATCCTATCCTTTTTATTATGGAAATTATCAAAGCTAAGTTCAAAAGAAATATAACTAAATATAATAATGAAGCTGGTTATACCAAGCAGTAAGCTAAGCATGCTTAGCAATATGATTTTCTCTTTAAAAAAAGCAATAATTGATTTTAGTAACATTGTTGTATTTTAAGGAGTTTAATAATAAAACAAATATGAATGAATCTATAAATTTATTTTACAAGTAAGTAAAATTTTTATACAATTAATTTGTATTCCAAATAAAAAGTTTCAATCATCTTTCTGTTTTATTTAGTTTTACTGAATGATGCCAACCTGCGAAACCCCTTTTGTTTTATGCCGTTTGATGCGTCTAATGCTTTTGGTTATTTGGTTATAATTCATTTTTTGGCCATTTCCATGCTGTCCAGATAATCAAAATGCTAATAACATATTCTATGGTTGTAAAATAAATATAATAGTACCATAATTTACCAGGTGTAAAATATGTACCTGTATTTACTATGATAAATAATGTAGCAAAAATTATATTTATTGTACGATTAATCTTTGGCTTTAATATCAATGATAAAAAAATCATTATTGCCGGTATTGACATTAATATCGCACTCGACAATAGGAAAATTTGGTCTATTTTAAGGCCAATAATCTCGCCCTTTATAATTGCACCAACAGTTCCAGTTTGATAAATTGCTTTCAAATCAGCGTACACAAATAAAAACATTATTGTTATCCATAGAGCGGATAATTTAATTTTCACATTTATCTCAGTATTAGAAAGCATACCTGTTGATTTGATTTTTGTTCCCATATTGATTTTGCTTTAATTATATAATCATTTTTATCAGTAAAGTTCCATGCTATGTATATCCATCCTACAAAAAAATCTAATAAATAAACTAAGTGAATTAACAGTTAATCCTAATTTAAATTATCCTAATCCAAATAGTATAAAACATGCTATAATTAAATTTATCATCCCCAAAATCGTATTGAACCCATATCATCTTATTTTTTAATTTTATCTGCATAAAATCAGTGTGTTGCGACTTTTTCCAACATTACACACAAACGTTTGGCAATATGCGGAGGCCGGGATTTTGAAGCTCCAAACTGTCAAACCGTTGTGAATTTGAGTAAATGTACAAAAGTTAAAATTACCCACATCCCCCGGCCTCCGCATATTGCGCGTTGTGCCGTTGTGCATTTCTAGTCTAAATATTTTCTTAGTTTGATTAAATCCATTCCATCCGCTCTTGCATGGAATTGTATGTCAATCGGTCTAAAGTCATTTTTGATTAAAAGTCTTAACATTTTTTTGTTGTCGGCGAAAACAAATGATTCAACTGATTTGAAATTGTCATTTGCTGCAATCTTTATACATTCATTTATCAAGCTTTGTCCAATTCCTTTTTTCTGGTTGTCTTTGTCAACAGCCAAAAGAAACAATTCAAATCCTTGGAATTTACTTTTCTTATATGCTAATACTCCTGAAAATAAATCATTTGTTTCGTAAATAATATAATCAATCCCATTCTCTTTGTGAGTCTTGGTCAAGTTCTTTATCGTTTTCTTGTCAAACTTTATCAAAGAATAACTAAGAAATTTAAAGGACTCATCATTATCCAAGCATCTTGATAATAAATTTGTTAAATTATCAAAGTCTGTTTTGTTGTCTAATGGTTTTATCAATCGTATCATTCAATTATATCAATCTATTAATGTCATTAATCTTGGTCAGTATTATTTTTATTGTTCGAATTTTAAAAAGGTAAATCGTTTAAATCCTCATTATCAATTGAATCAAGTTCTTTGTTATTTTGCTCATGGCAATGATTATTAGAATCTTTTTCACTACTCATTAGCTCGTAGTCTCCATTTATAAAGAAATCCAAGTCAGTCGCATTTTTTTCGTAAAACTCATTTTCTGGTATGCCATCAATTACATAAATTCTATCATGTTTCATTTTTCCACCTATAAAGTAGGTCCTTTTTATGAATTCTCGTCCATTCTTATCTCTATGTATCTTTTGCTTCCTTTTATTTTTCACTTTTCCTTTATCCTAATTTAGTTGCACTTGTTCGTCAAGCATGCGGCACAAACGGTTTGCGGTATGAAAACGTTGGGAGTTTCGGAGTCACTTCACTATCAAGGTACAGCGAACTTTGATGCGAGAACAGAAGCTCGAATAGCCACCTCGCCCCCAATGTTTTATGACCGCGTGTTAGCGTGCGTTTTTATTTGTTTTCAATCAGTTTTTTAAGTTTTTCCATTTCTTCTTTCTGATGTTTTTTCCACGGAGCAATTCCTCCAAATAATGTTGAATAAAACTTTTCAAAACCACTTCCAAACTGAATGGCAATTGTTAGTTGCAATGAAGTCGTAGAATCATTTATTTTTTCAAAATTATAAAAGCAATATGTATTACTCTTACTTTCTATCGTTTTGCGTGGCAATTCAATAAAAACCTTACTTGGCGATGAAAGATAATAAATATATTCATTAGGAATTATTTTTTCAACTTTATAAATATGATGTACTGTTTGATTTCCAGCTTTTTCCATGCAATCAATTTCAGTTCCTTCTTGTATATATTCACTATTTAATAATTCATATTGAATGTGTCCCTCTGCCATTGCCTTATAATTATCTTTCAAGTCATAAATTATATAATTAGTGTCTCTAAGAAAACGCTACTTTTTTTTTAATTTTTTCCCAAACAAGATTTTACTTTTAGTTTCCGATACTGTTTATTTGCGATTTCATCCACAAAATTTGTTAATAACCCACACCAAACTGTTAATAACACTGCCTTTTCAAATTTTATGGCATATTTTTCCCTGTTTAGTTAGTTTTATTTTGTTTAAGATTGATTCGATTAAGCTACTTGCTTACAATAGCTTAATGATGTCTTTTGGGTTTGACGCTCCATTTTCAAAAGTTGCCTTCCTATTTTTTTTAAGTTGTAGGCACATACCCCTAATCCGACATACCTGCTGAAATGATGATACCCTTTGTCTGGACATCTGTCTAATCCTCTGTTTTCTAATTCATTTATGTTTGATTCAATGGCGCTATGCTTGTTTTTCAACTTTCTGAACAGCCTTGAATTTTCTTCACATTCTTGCTCTTGGTTACGTTTTCCAAGCTTTGGCATAACTACCTGAGGTACCTCTAATTGTAGTAATAATTTATTGTCGTGGTTCCAAAAACCTTTATCAAAGCTCCATGATTGAACCTTAAAACAAGAAAGTACCCGGTCGGCCAATTCAACAACAATAGCCCTGTCCTGTTCTTCTGTCATCAACCGATAGTCTACTATTAAATCGAACTGATCGGTAGTTATTGCCAACTTCTTTCCTAATTCCACATTTGGGTACAATTTACCCTTTTTTATCATTTCAGTATAAGTCTCAAAAACTGAAAACATCTTTTCACTATGGGGTATTTGTTCATTTTTTATTATTCTTCTGTTTACCATATCTGTATGCTTTTCCATTAAAAAAATGAAGTGTTCCAGCATGCAAATAATTGCCAGGTCGACTTCGTCGTTTATTGGGAAAAGGTAAATTCCATTTTTTAATTTTATTAAAAGTGAACTTGCTTTTTTCAAGTACCTGTAAGCAGCCTGTTTTATCCTTTTTTCCTTGTTCTTTCCCCCTGATGTCAATGCCTTGCCCAATTCCCGCATTAAACCTTTGGTCTCATATTTCCAGTTTTTTATCTTTCGCCATCCATCTATGCCTTCATATTTATCTAAAAATTTCATTACCGCATCAAGGCATTTTCTTGCACAGTCCCACAATAAGTTATAATCTGTAGGAAAGTGAACATTGCTCTCAACTACAAAGCTATCTGTTTTTAATAGCAAGGCTGCCGGTCTTTTTTTTTTAAACACCTCATGCCCAAATGAGACAATAACATCATTTAATTTTTTTACCGTCTCATCATCAAGTAAGGTCACATTATCATAAATGTTTTGGTACTCATATTCTATTTGCGTAAACCCTGCTGATTTCTCAACGCCCATAATCTGGCGTAAAAGCTTGTCCTGGTTCGAAATATAATGGAGCCTTTCGTAGCTGATATTCAGGCACAGGCGTACCTGCGACAGTACAAATATTTGCCAAAGCCCCATTCCGTTTCGTCCCGTTGATTTCTTGTTTTTTAATATAGCTGCTTCCAGTATATTAAAAACCTGTTCATTGTATTCAGAATTTATAAAAATCTCTTTTAGGGCTGCTAAGAGGTCTATCATTGCATCCCTGCATTTAAATGGAATCTTTGTGTCTTGAATTAGCAACTGACCTATTTCTATTTGTTGTTCGAATCTCTTTCGCATATTTGGATCTTCTATGATTTTTTTGAACAAATAATCGAAACTTTGTCTTTTAAAAGCTTGAATATATGTTTTTTGAATGATCTTTACAAGTAAAACCATTAAAAGATTCCAACAAATTATCTGCTTCAATAACTTGTTTTACTATGTCTTACAAGTTTTCTTAGAGGCACTAATTAAACACTGAATCAATTGGTTTATTGATTTCAACTGATTTAATTAAAATTGCTGCATTTTTAATGTCAGGTTTTTGATTATTACGATTCATATTTTTTGCATTTAGATTGATACTTAATATCATTAATATTGGTATAAGAATTTTATTCATAGCTCTCGACTTATTTGTGTTTCACACTTTTTTATCCAGTTGATTTCATTTTCATAATACATTATTCCATTTTCAAGTGTAAGCTCCCATAAGAGTTTTTCTTTTTTATCTCTGGCATATTCTATTAACGTTTGGTGAACTGGAGATTTTAGGATATATATTTTTCTCTCCAATTGTGATTTATAATTTTCAAGCAACTGTAATATTTGTTTTTTGGTAAGAAGATTGGATAATGAAAATTGCAACAATATTTGATGCCTAATGACAGGCAGTTGCTTGTTAATTTTTAGCCAAGACATTAATTCTTCTTTCCCTTTTTCTGTAATCGAAAACAATTTTTTATTTGGATTTTTATCCTGTTGTATTATCTCCGATTTCGTTAATCCTTCTTTTGTTGTATCATCTAAAGTTCTGTATATCTGGCTATGTGTTGCAGCCCAATATGAATTGACTGATGAATCAAAATACTTCTTCAAGTCATATCCACTAAGGGAGTTAACTTCAAGTAATCCTAATATTGCATGTTTAAGAGACATAATTCATTGTTTACATAATCCATTTATGGACTATAAAAATATAAACAATTCTTATATCTGCAAATTTTTCTATTAAAATTTAGATAATTGAATTGTATAAGCTTGTCCAATGTACGGAGTGTGTTAAATGCACGCTAATTGGGATAGGATGGCGGATTACTCCGCCTACCCCCCCCCCCGCAGATCCGGACATACAGATTTATTCCCTCTGGTCATGAGCTACGCTTCGCTCCGGTTCCCGTATCAGGCTCCTCAGGTTAATGATTCGCTATCTGTTGCAAAAATAAAACAATTTACAATTGTTGCTATTTGCCCAAGTTTTGTTTTCAAGTATAATTCCATCAGTGTAGAATAAATGTTTCCCTTGAACAAGCCATTAACCTGACCTCTTACTTTCCTACAGTGGGTCGTTCAGATGGCACTTCCCCACCTACCAGCGGTACTATTTAGAGGCTCTGACTTGCGCCTCCGCACG
The DNA here is from genome assembly GCA_046485045.1 of Bacteroidales bacterium. GTDB lineage: Bacteria > Bacteroidota > Bacteroidia > Bacteroidales > UBA10428 > JAFGPL01. The sequence continues at coordinate 276 of JAWOHT010000068.1, read as the reverse complement.
CTGTCGCTGAAGCTTTAGCGTAGGCGCCTAAAGCTTCAGCGGCACGCGGATCGATACCCTTCTCTTTGAATCCGGTTGTCCCTCGTCATACAATACCCCCTTGTCCTGTAATATTCCTTCGTATCTCTGTCGGTGGGCCATTACAGTTGCCCCCGGCAGCCTTGCCTTGGTTCACCCGGGCGGCTTTCCCGGTTTCTCTTGACGGGGAGATAGTCGGCTCTCCCATACCCTGTCCCGATAGTGAAACGTATCGGGATTCCGTGATTCTCCCTTTAT